>JAEDNF010000258.1 GCA_016302655.1 Oscillospiraceae bacterium
CTTCCCGTAACGGCATTGTCGGCATTGACAGCTGTATGCTTGACGATGAGAGAGCCGACAGGATAATTACAGGTATAAAGGAGCTTATGCGCTCGTTTAAGCTAAAGCCGTATGACGAGGGTACCGAGCGTGGATTTTTGCGGCATGTTCTTATAAGAATCGGTGAAAAAAGCGGCGAAGTGCTTGTCACGCTTGTCGGCGGCACTCCGATATTCCCCAAAAAGCAAAGCTTTGTGAATGCACTTGTAAAGCGATTTCCCGAAATAACGACCGTCACATTTACGGTAAACCGAACACCCGAAATGCTTATGCTCGGAGATAATGAGGAGATCCTATACGGTGACGGCTATATAACCGACGAGCTTTGCCAAAAGAAATTCAGGATATCATCAAAGTCGTTCTATCAGATCAATCACGCCCAGACAGAAAAGCTGTACCAATATGCAATCGAGGCGGCAAATCTAAAGAAAAGCGATATACTCCTTGACGCTTACAGCGGTATAGGCACTATTGGAATAATTGCTTCGGATTATGTAAAGCAGGTACAGGGCATAGAATTCAATGCGGCGGCTGTTCGTGATGCTGTGCGCAACTGCCAACTGAACGGGCTGACACGGAACATTGCCTTCAACAAAGGCGACGCAGGCGAATTTCTCCAAAAGAAAGCAAAGCTCGGCACGCACTACGACGCAGTGATTATGGATCCTGCCAGAGCCGGCGCAGACAGAAAATTCTTGAACGCTCTTGTAAAAATCGCTCCGAAAAGAATTGTCTATATTTCCTGCAACCCGGCGACACAAGCAAGAGATCTGAAAACGCTTGTCAAAAGATACAAGGTTGAGAGTATTCAGCCGTTTGATATGTTTCCGCATACGAGGCACGTTGAGTGCGTGGTTTCTATGGCAAGCACAACAAAATAAGTAAATAGTTAAAAGTGAGGTAAATCAAAATGAGTAGCAAATTTCCCAGAATATACGCAGAAAGCACACTGAAAAGACGATACGCGGCACTGGCTCTGCCGGAAGAAACGGTCGATTTACTGCACGATTATTTTGAAGCAATGGCGAATTTTTATATGCGGCTGTCGCTTAAAGACGCCTTTTACATTTTTAACCTGCATAATAAAGGGCTGATTACAAAGGAACAATTTATTGATTTTTCGGATATTGTCCGTCACGAGCAGCATTATTATTTTGTTCTGGGCGATGATGATCTGTATACACAAGCACCGAAAAGCGAACCCCATGAACGCTTCATAGTACACGAAAGCCTTATAATTATAGATTATGAAATATACTATAATATGGAAAGAATGCAAAACGGCAAACCGCTCTATATTCCGTCAAAGGAGAAACTTTTAAAATACAAAGACGAAACCTATTATGAAGAAACACCTCAGACAAAAGCGTTGGCACAGTTTTTTATAAGAAAGCTACATAAATCAAGAGAAGCTGCCGAAATGCTTGTCACAGAATGTAATATGATAGTAATCAACTCGGAAAAACCTTTTATCAGGATTTTCGATGAATTTGACCGAATGGGACTGGAATTAAAAGAAAGCTGGTTGGATGAGATAAACGGGCTTGTACAGGCATTATGTAACAACACTCGCCTTCCGTGCAACAGAGGCTTTACTCCTATTGAATTGTCGAAGAGATTAGGCGGTCATAGAGAATTTGACTTGCAAATAGGATTCCCGTTTAGCAAATAGAACAGAGAATGCTCCTGTCACCGAAACACTCAGTGACGAGGAGCATTTATTTATATATTCTTCATCGTTAGTTCAATTCCCTGTGCTTTCATCCTCCTCTTGCTCACTCTGTACTCCCTCGGAGTCATACCGCATTCTTTTTTAAACCGCACGGTCATATCGCTGGGACTTGAGAAACCGCACTCCTCCGAAATATCCGCTATACTCTTCTCCGAATTTATCAGCAGATGCCCTGCCTTTGAAATACGGCAGCTTATTAGAAACTCTTTTGGCGACATATTACTCTGTTCTTTAAAGATATGCGACAGATAACAGTTGCTTATATAAAAACGCTCGGCGACCTTGGACATTTTAAGCTGAGATGAGCAATTCTGCTGTATGTAGGAACGGATATTCATCACAAGACCCTGTGCCTCGTTAACGCCTAAGCATTCAAGTTCGGGATAGCTACGGGCTATATGTACAAGCAGTCTTATTACAAGAGAATATATTATATCATCTGAAAACACGGCGTTTGAGCGGTATTCGGTTTTTATCTGCTCAAAAATTCTTTGTATCTCTTCTCCGCCCTCTGCCGTCACGGGATGATATACGCCGATTCCCGATATTAAATTCTGCAATCGTAAAGAAGAATAGCCGGAAGAAAACTTCCATGTATTCACAAACATTACATATCGGCTGTATCGCTCATCGGGGGTATACGATCTGTGAAGCACTCCGGAAGGAATCAGACAAAGCTGATTTTTGCTCAAAGTGAGCTTTTCCTTGCCGTATGATATCTCAATACTTCCGTCGGTAACATAAATAATCTCACAGTCAATATGCCGCTGTAACGGGAAACTGCCTGCGCCACGGTAAAAATCAAAGCTTTCGATAAAACTCATACGCCCATCTCCCCCTCAAATTATTTATATTTAATCTACATCAAAAAAGCGTGTTTGTCAATACATACAGCAAAAAATATATATTTTACGGCAAAAAAAGCACTGTTTGACTAATTCTCACGACGATATACTATAAGCAAGAAAAAAATCCTTCAAGGAGGTAAATA
>JAEDNF010000259.1 GCA_016302655.1 Oscillospiraceae bacterium
AGGCTGATAGAACCGCACCCTCATCCCTGTCGGGGGCTTCGCCCCTGCGACCCCATTTTTATTATCTGATAGGTTTATCGACAGTCTGAAGGGTTGGAATTTTTCCCCCTTGTGTCTGATTTTTGTTTATCACTTTAATATATTATTATAATTGCAGATCACACTTCCCAGCTTCCGAGATATTTTTCCTGCTCTTCGGTCAGCTTATCAATCGTAATGCCCCAGTATCTGAGCTTTCTCTCGGCAACTTCCTTGTCCACTTCTGACGGAACATTTACCGTCATATGCTCGCCGTTTTTCAGCTTGTCCTTGTTTTGAACGAGATATGCGGCGGAAAGTGCCTGGATAGCAAAGCTCATATCCATGATCTCTGCCGGGTGTCCGTCGCCTGCCGCAAGGTTTACAAGTCTGCCTTCGGCGATAACATTTATCTTGTTGCCGTTTGCAAGCTTGTAGTACTGTATATTGTTTCTTGCAACACCTGTTTCTACTGCCATTTCCTTAAGCTTTGCGACATTGACTTCAACATCAAAGTGACCTGCATTTGAAAGAATAGCTCCGTCCTTCATATTAAGGAATGCCTGCTCGCCTATAACATCGTTACAGCCTGTCACGGTAACAAAGAAATCGCCTGTCTTTGCGGCTTCGACCATAGGCATAACCTTGAAGCCGTCCATAACCGCTTCCATAGCTTTTATGGGATCAACTTCGGTAACTATTACCGAAGCGCCCAGTCCCTTTGCTCTCATTGCAACACCCTTGCCGCACCAGCCGTAGCCTGCGACAACAACATTTTTACCGGCAACGATAAGATTAGTCGTGCGGTTGATTCCGTCCCATACGGACTGACCTGTTCCGTAGCGGTTGTCGAACAGATGCTTGCAGTCGGCGTCATTGACAAGCATCATAGGGAATTTCAGCTGTTTAGCCTTATCCATAGCAATAAGGCGGATTATTCCGGTAGTTGTTTCTTCACAGCCGCCGATAACATTCGGGATAAGCTCGGGGTATTCGTTGTGTATCAGGTTTACAAGGTCGCCGCCGTCGTCGATTATTATGTTCGGAGCGATCTTAATTACTTCGGCGGTGTGGGCGTGATATTCTTCCGCAGTTGCGCCGTGCCATGCGAATACATTAAGTCCGCTGTGTACAAGCGCCGCCGCAACATCATCCTGAGTGGAGAGGGGATTGCTTCCCGTAATGTACATTTCGGCACCGCCTGCCGCCATAACACGACACAGATAAGCGGTCTTTGCTTCAAGATGCACAGAAAGTGCAACCTTTAGTCCTGCGAAAGGCTTTGTTACCGAAAATTCTTCTTCTATTCCTCTGAGAAGCGGCATATTTGCCTTGACCCAGTTTATCTTGGTTTCGCCGCTTTCCCACAGGCTTTCATCTCTTATAATGCTCATTGTGTTTTCCTTTCTTATCCGTCTATTCTCTTCATAGCTTTGTTACATTCAAAATAGATACGCTCTTCATCCATATGAGGAATAACACGGTTTTCCATTATAAATTCTCCGTCTACCATAACGCTCTCGACCTCATATCCGCTTGCGCTGTAGCACATTGCCGCAACAGGATCGTTTATAGGCTGTAACGAAGGATATTTCATATCCATTATCGTAAGGTCTGCCGCATATCCTTCTTTAAGAATACCCGTGTTGTCAAAGCCTAATGCTTTTGCTCCGGTTTCTGTCGCCATTTTAAGAGCCTGACGGGCAGAAACGGCGGTGGCGCTGCGGTGGTTACCTTTGTGTGCAAGGCAGATGAAATTCATATCGCTGAACATATTCAGCGTGTTGTTGCTTCCGGCGCTGTCTGTGCCTATACAAAGCTTTACGCCTTTATCAAGCATATCGGGTATTCTTGCAAAGCCGTTGCCGAGCTTTGCGTTGCTTATGGGGTTTGTTGCGGCGTATACGCCTTTTTCGGCAAGTATTCCGATATCTTCATCGGACAGCTGTACGCAGTGTGCCGCTACCGTGTGGAAATCGAACATACCCATATCATCAAGATATTTTACCGGCGAACAGCCGTGTTCTTTATAGCAGTCCTCTATCTCCTTTACCGATTCGGAAAGGTGAATGTTAATACCCGTCTTGTATTCGGCGGCTTTATCCATAACAAGCTCAAGATAGCCTCTGTCGGTGGTGTAAATAGCGTGAGGCCCCATCATAAACTTAAGGCGTTTATTGCCGCCGTAGGTACGCATATCGTAAAGGGTATCCTCTATTCTTGCCTTGCCGCCTTCGTCATCTCTTCCGTTTCCGACAAGTCCTCTTGAAATCGTCGCTTTAAGTCCGCTTTCGCTTATTGCTCTTGTAATAGCGTCACGGGCAATATTCATATCAAGAAAAGCCGTTGTGCCTGTCTTTATCATTTCAAGGCAGGCAAGCTGTGTTCCGTAGTACATATCATCGGCAGTGAGCTTGTCTTCCATCGGCATTATCCTGCCGAACAGCCAGTCGTGGAACATAAGATCGTCTGCGCTGTTGCGGAACAGCGACATATAGCTGTGAGTATGGCTGTTGACAAGACCTGCGGTTATCAGCTTGTCTTTGCCGTTTATTGTCTTTTCGGGAACAAATCCGTTTTTCTCGGCATCGTCACCGATATAGCAGATAAGCCCGTCTTTTATTGCTACATCGCATACTTTTGAAACAAAACCGTTCTCCTCATCGGGCAAAATGGCGGTAATGCTCTTAAAAAGTGTGTTCATAAAATATCCTTTCATAATATGCC
>JAEDNF010000260.1 GCA_016302655.1 Oscillospiraceae bacterium
GCTCAAAAGCGGAGCTTTTGATAATCAGCCGAAAGGCTGATAGAATCGCACCCTCACCCCTATTGGGGGCTGACGCCCCTCAACCCCATTTTTTAGGGAACCATAGGTTTATCGACAGTCTAAAAGGTGCCTGTGGCACCTTTTTGTTGTTATTTCTTATCATCCGTAGATTTGTGCTTTTCTTTGACAAAGATTTTTTTGATACCCTTTTTGATATTGGGCTTTTCCTTATCCTTTTTCATATAAGGAGGATGAGGGAAAAATACCGGTTCTCCGGTCTCTGCGTCGATGTGATGAATATCACGGTAGTCGTTTGAGTCGGAGGGAAGAGCCTTTTTGTCAAGTCTGTGAACAACTCTCTCCTTGATAAAGTTATATATTACGGCAAACAGCGGTATTCCTATTATCAGACCGACAAAACCGAATAATCCCTGACCTAAAAGCATACCGAATATTACCCAGAAGCTTGAAAGGCCTGTAGAGTCGCCTATGATCTTGGGAGCTAAGATATTGCCCTCGATATTCTGGATTATCAGTACCATTATAGTGAAGTAGATGCACTGTACGGGATCAACCAGTACAAGCAGGAGCATACACGGGATATATCCGATGAACGGACCGAAATACGGAATGATACAGGTAATGCCCATGATAACGCCGCACAGCGCCGCATACGGCATATTGAATGCGCTCATAATGGCAACATAGAGCATACCGACTATAAAGCTGTCGATTATCTTTCCTGTGATGAACTTGCCGAAAGATTTGTTTATATCTCTTGTGGTGTATATTATTTTGTTGGCTATACGAGTCTTGAATATGCTGTAAAGCATCTTTTTTGACTGTGCGGCAAACAACTCTTTGCTGTTGAGGAAGTAAACCGCAATAACAAGTCCGAGCAGCAGATTCATAAACACGCTGATGATGTTCATGACATTGGAAGAAATAAGATTCCATATATTGTTCATCTGCGGCAGAAGGTCTGTAGACAGCCATTTGTTCAGCATATCGGATATGCCGTCGGTAAACTGCAGTACGTACTGTTCGGCTTCGGGGTAGTTCTTCAGCGTCTGCGATACCCATTCGCTTATCTGTGTTACATATCTCGGCATATTGTTGACAAGCATGGTGATAGTGTCAATAAGCTGAGGGAGAAGTATCCAGATAATACCCGTTATTACGGCAAGGGCGATTATCATTGTAATAAGTACGCTCAGTACTCTTGCCACCTTGCGAACGGGGAATGTCTTGGGCGGCGGCTCTTCGCCGGGATGCTCACGCTCAAACTTTTCACGCTTTTTATCCTGTATGGTGTAGAAGAGCCGGCGCAGACAGGGCTTTTCGATGAATGTCGCAATAGGCGACAGAATATAAGCTATAACAAAGCCGTACAGAACAGGAGCCAGTATCGAGAGGAAGGAGAAAACTGCGCCCAGTATCTCGTTTACTCTGGAGAGCCCCAAAAAGAAGACTATAGCGGCGGCTATAACAAGGAAAGCCGTAACTCCCCAGTATAAGTATTTTTTATCCCATCTGAAATTCATCTCATCACACCTTTACCATAGTATATATCTGCTGTTATTAATTAAAGTCTGCTCATCTGCTTCTTATATTGAGTACACATTAATTATAGAATTATCGGCGCAGGATGTCAAGCGTATTCATAAAAAGAACAATAATTTAACATATCGGCACGGCATTATCAGCCCTATTCGGACTTTATTTATATGCATACTTTAATTCCACCGAAAGTATAAATTGTTGTAAAAAATGTTGACACATACGAAAAAATATGGTAAAATCAACATATATAACAATATCTGCATATTGGGGGAGGTTCGTCTGATGCGTACGCTTATCCGTCTTCGCAATAAAAAAGGCTTTACGCTGGTTGAGCTTATTGTAGTTGTTGCAATAATTGCTGTTCTGTCGGCTATAATATTTCCAATGTTCTTAAACTCGGGCAAGTCTCAGGAGGCTGTCGCTAAGGCAAAGAACTTTTATTTCGGCTCGCAGAATGTAATGATACAGTTCCGTGCCGATAAGCCCGAACAAGACACAGGCTATTTCGACTATGACTACAGCGGTTCAACGGTGACGATAGGCGAAGGCGATTATCTTTATATAACCGCTAAAGCGGAATCGGGAAAAGGCTTTACCGAGATAAGACTGTCCAACCTTCAGGCGCCCGACGACGGCAGTTTGGCTGATACGGCACAGGGATATACCGTACTGCAGACATATTCTATAATCGACGAAACTTCAACCGATCATTCGCTGCTTGACAGCTTTAATACTTTCTCGACAGATGACGATCACGGTTATTACTATGCTCTTGTCGATGACAAGTGCAAAGTTGTTATGACCTACTGGACGGGTGACGATGAGATTGCGGAAATGAGCCGTGCCACAGAAAGCTCGCCTGTATTCTCAAAATCTTTCATAGAGCCAACAGATAATTACAAGGTTGACGGATATATACTGGGAGCATATCCCGAAAGATATGCAATGCTCGGATACACGCTTTTTGAAAAGCAGGATATCCCCGAGGATACTTCAACTACCACAGCGGCGGCAACCACACCGCCGGCAAGCACATAATATGATATTAAAGCCCTCATTGCGAGGGCTTTTCCTTTTACCCCTTTCACAAAAATATGAAAATAACACGAAATTTATCCAAATCTCCTGTTCGGCACTTGCAAAAGCAGCCGGATTCTGTTATAATGTCTATCGTGTAGGTA
>JAEDNF010000261.1 GCA_016302655.1 Oscillospiraceae bacterium
TAAGGCCGCAGCCCAGATAGTTAAGATACTCATCCACTACCTTCTTGCCGCTGTCATCGCCTGCACGCATTGCGTCAAACGCTGTCTTGCCGTCAACATTGTCTATGCTTCCTGCGATGCTCCACATTGCGCTGTCCTTATCCTCTTCCATCGCTTTCTTGGTAGCCGTAATGAGTGCAGTAGCAGAGCTGTACGCCTCAAAACAGCCTTTTCTGCCGCAGTTGCACTGTCTGCCGTTATATTCGATAACAACATGGCCAAGCTCAGCACCGCAGAAATTAAATCCGGTATATATTCTGCCGCCGATGATGATACCGCCGCCGACGCCCGTTCCGAGCGTAATTACTACTACATCCTTACAGCCCTTTGCCGCACCGCCGAGTACCTCGCCGTATGCCGCTACATTCGCGTCATTCTCAACGAAAATATCCGTGCCGAGTCTGTCTTTGAGAAGACCGCCGAGATCGGTATTGTTAAAGCCTAAGTTGCAGGAATAAAGAACTACGCCCGTATTTCTGTCAGCAACGCCGGGGGTGCCAATTCCTATGCTGTTTATGTCAGCAACGGTTATGCCGGCTTCCTTGCAGGCAAGCTCAACGCCCTTTGCTATGCTGTCTGCTATTTCCTCTGCAGGTCTTGGCAGGTCGGTCTTTATATTTGACTTTCCTACGATCTGAAAATCGTCGTTAACTACTCCGACCTTTATATTTGTTCCGCCGAGATCTATTCCTATGTTGTACATTATGTTATGTTCCTTCCGGTTTTCTTTGATAATATATTCTGCCGACAGCTCTCTTATTCCGCACAAAGCTCGCTGTCGGGCTTTATTCCCTTGAGTTTCAAGAACGCTTCAAAACGCTCTATATCGGCATTAATAACAAGCTCTTCGGGAAAATCTATTTCGCAAAGAAGCTTTTCCGCCTTGTCAAAAGCGCCTATCTTATCATGGAAATGAGCGTCTGAGTTTACTATTATACTGCATTTGTTCTTAGCGCAGGCAGGCAGTATAAGTTTTCTCAGGTTTTCTATTGACTGCGCACTGCGGAAACGGCTCACATTAAACTCAATAAGCACATTTTTCTCTGCACACGCCTTTGTTACCGTATCAACATCATACGGATACTGAGGCGAATCGGTATGGCACAGCACGCACGCCTTAGGATGCTCTATAGCCTTAAGATAAGCTCTTGTATGAAGGTCGGCGGTTGCCGGTACTATACAAGGATCGTGCATTGAGATATTTACCCACTCAACATCGGTCATATATTCGGTAAGATCAAGCGTGCCGTCATAGTCGCATATATTAGCCTCGATTCCCTTGATCACACGAACACCGCATAAATGATCCGGTATTACCTTAAGATTGCAGAAGTGCCACTCATGAGGAGCGTCCTCCATCTTTATGCCGTGATCGGTCATGGCGATGTATGAAAGTCCCGCCTTTTTTGCGGCGGCGGCATTTTCTGTAACGGTCGAGTACGCATGAGTCGATGCGATAGTGTGAGTATGCATATCAGCAACGAATTTCAATTTAAGTCATATCCTTTCATATTTTGTTTTACACATTTTTATCTTTATCAGGTCCAGCTGGTAACGGTGTCGCTGCTCTCCATATTAAGTCCTAAATTGTCAAGCAGTTCCTGTGCGGCGTTATAACCCATCTTTTTCTGTCTGTTGTTCATAGCCGCAACTTCAAGTATAACCGCTAAGTTTCGTCCGGGCTTTACAGGTATAGTAAGCGACGGTACCTTTACACCGAGAATCGAAACATAGTGGTTGTCAACGCCCATTCTGTCGTATACCTTTTCGGGATTCCACAGCTCAAGCTCAACTACCATATCTATCTTTTCGCTGACCTTGACAGCACCCATACCGAAAAGCTGTCTTGCGTTGATTATGCCGATACCTCTCAGCTCCATAAAGTGCCTGATATTATCGGGCGAGCTTCCTACAAGCGTAATGTTGGAGGCTTTTCTTATTTCTACTGCGTCATCCGCTACAAGACGGTGTCCACGCTTTACAAGCTCTATAGCCGTTTCGCTCTTACCTACGCCGCTTTCACCGAGTATCAGCATACCTTCGCCGTATACCTCGATAAGCACTCCGTGACGGGTTATTCTCGGAGCAAGCTGAAGGCTTAAATATGCAACCAGCTTTGAAGTGAAGGTCGATGTGCTTTCCTCACTTCTCAGCAGAGGAACGCCGAGCTCCTTTGACAGCTCTTTCATCTCGGGCATAATATCCATACCTCTTGAAACGACTACCGCCGCAGGCTGTTCGCTGAAGAATTTTCTGATTCTCTGCGCTCTTATTTCAGCTCCGCACTGTTCAAGATAAGCGGTCTCCGCCTTGCCTATTATCTGTATTCTTTGCTTGTCGAAATATTCATAGAAGCCTGCAAGCTGAAGACCGGGACGGTTTACATCAATATTTGATATAAATATCTCCGACGGATCTTTGGGCGTCTGAATGACTTCGAGCTTGCACTCATTTATTATCGCCTGAAGCGATATGGTAAATTCCTGAGCCATATTTCTCCTCTTTCTGCATAATGGTGTATTCCCCGGGCATAACTGCCCTATCATATCAATTATACTACATCGGGCAGTGTATTGCAAGTAAAATTTACAGCAAGACAGGCGCAGAGATAAAAAACCCCCACGCCTGTATTTGTATGTCCTTAGTAAAGGATTATTCCTCGCTTCCGGCTTTTATAACGGCAATATCATTTATACATAATATCG
>JAEDNF010000023.1 GCA_016302655.1 Oscillospiraceae bacterium
CCGCATCTTATTCCGTCAAGCCTTTCTATTACTTCATCAACAGGCATACCTTTTACAAGGTGTGCTATGCCCTGAAGATTTCCGCTGCAGCCGCCTATAACTTCAAGACCGGTTACCGTTTCATTCTCAATATCTATTATCATCTTACGGGAACATACTCCCTTAGGTGTATACTCAAATGTCATTTTCTTATCCTTTCTTACTGCTGTGCAGCCTTTGCAACCGCATCGGCTACCGCTTGTGCAACCGACTTATCAAGAGGACTCGGTATGATATATTCTCTTGAGAGCTTGTCGGGGGTGACTATATCTGCTATAGCATAAGCCGCCGCCTTTTTCATCTCTTCGGTTATTGCCTTCGCTCCGCACTGCAGTGCGCCCTTGAATATTCCGGGGAAAACAAGTACATTGTTTATCTGATTGGGGAAATCGCTTCTTCCCGTACCCACGATAAATGCGCCTGCATCAAGCGCCTTGTCGGGCATTATCTCGGGCTCGGGGTTAGCCATAGCAAAGACTATCGACTTATCCGCCATAGACTTTACCATATCTTCCGTTACAAGACCGGGCCTTGATACGCCGATAAATACATCTGCGCCCTTCATGGCGTCGGCGAGCTTACCCTTTATATTATCCTTGTTTGTTCTCGTTGCAATTTCTGCGTGAGCAGGATTTTCGTACTTGTCATCCTTATTGATTATGCCGTTGATATCGACCATTATAAGATCGCCGATACCCATTTCAAGCAGGAATGATCCTATTGCTATACCTGCGGCGCCTGCACCGTTTATTACTACCTTGACATCCTTCATCTGCTTGCCTGCACAGCGTACCGCATTGATAAGTGCCGCACCTACTACAACGGCTGTTCCGTGCTGGTCATCGTGGAATACGGGGATATCCAGCTTTTCTTTAAGTCTGCGTTCTATCTCAAAACATCTGGGTGCTGAGATATCCTCGATATTGATTCCGCCGAAGCTGTCGGAAATAAGCTCTATTGTTCTTACTATCTCATCGACATCCTTTGACTTTATGCATATCGGGAATGCGTCAACTCCTGCAAATTCTTTGAACAGACAGCATTTGCCCTCCATAACGGGCATTCCTGCAAGGCCTCCTATATCTCCCAGTCCCAGTACCGCAGTACCGTCTGTAATAACCGCAACTAAGTTCTTGCGGCGTGTGAGCTTGTATGACAGAGAGGGATCCTTCTCTATCTCAAGACAAGCCTGTGCAACACCGGGGGTGTAGCACAGCGAGAGGTCTTCTCTTGTGTTGACGGGAGCTCTTGAAATTACCTCGATCTTTCCTTCCCATTCATAGTGCTTTTGGAGTGCCTGCTGTTTTATATCGGTTGCCATTTTTCTTTTCCTTCCTTTTGCCCGGATTTTATTTAGTCTTTCTCTTCAGTATGCGCTGAAGCGAAGCGTCGGGGGTATAATTTGTACCTATTGCTATCGGATAGTGGTTATAGAAACCGTGGAAATCCGAACCGCCGGTAGTAATGAGATTATGTTCCTGTGCTATTTTCATAAGGCGGTCACGCTGATGTTCATCTGCACTCTGGTGCCAGATCTCAACGCCGTCTATCTTTCCTGCCGCCGCAAGCTCTTCAAGAAGCTCGTAATTATCGAATACCGCAGGGTGTGCAAGCACGGCAATTCCGCCTGCGGAATGGATAAGCTCAAGCACAAAGTGCACCTCGGGGTAGTCCTGCATATCGGTGCTGACTTCTTCCGCACAAAGTCCCGTCACGGGATTGAACAGCTCTTCATACACCTTTCCGTAAAGGTCGGTCGTATAGCCGTAATCCATAAGTGCGTGCATGATATGGCACTTGAATATGACCTTACTGCCTGTGGCATAGCGCAGTATGCTCTCAAGCGTAATAGGGTACTTTTCAAGAATCTTCATAGCCATCTGCTTGCCACGCTTCTTACGAAGCTCACAGGTACGCAGACACAGTCCTTCAAGTCGGTTGGGCTTTTCGGGATTGTAGCAGATTATATGAGCCTTGGTGCCGTGAGCGCTGTCGTATGTAGAAAACTCAACTGCGGGGATAACATTTACTCCGTAGCGTTCTCCGAGTACTACAGCCCTTGAAGCAGACGAGAGCGTGTCATGGTCGGTTATCGCAAAATAGTCGATTCCGTAGCGCTTTGCCTGCGCAATAGTTTCCTCAAGACCGAGGGATCCGTCAGACATTGTAGTGTGACAATGTAAATCAGCCTTCATTTCAGTACCCTTCTTTCTTTGCGTTTGCTTTAAGCGTGCAGTAAACCGCACAGCACATTATAATATTATAACACTTTTATAAGTGTAATGCAACATTTTTTGTAAATCTATAGGTTTTTCTGTCATAAATTACAAAACAGGCAGCCCCGCTTTTTCGGCGGGAATGCCTGCTATACGCTTATTTTATAACCTTGCCGTGAGCCTTTGGCGCTGCCTTAATCTCCTTTTCCGTGCCGCCTCTGTCAACGAATACTGCGCCTTCGTCACTCTCATCGCTGCCTACGGGACTAAGCTCGGGATTGGTTTCGCCCCGCTCCTCATAATAAGGATTGATTATATACTTCTGAATTACGGGATAGCAGATGAAAGTTGTGGTAAAACAAATCAGCGAAAGCGGAAGGAAAATGACTACAAATATCGAGAAAGGCAGGAACATCACCACAAGAGTAATGATCGCCACATTGATGATGAATGCAAGTATATTATGCTTTACGCCGAGGAATACAAGGAAAACCGCATTCTTAAGGATAGCCTTGAGGCTGAGTTTCAGCGCTATTATCTCAAGATAGATATAGAAGTGCATAATGAAAATTACAGTTGCACAGCAGATAAATATGCAGGCAAAGACCATATACTCATCGGGCAGTTTTTCGGCATAGAGGAAATTTACCGCCGATACAAAAAGCGAAGCTATGCAGATAACATCAACAATGCCTATTGCAACAGACTGCTTGAAATTTTTCTTGAATGCCGTGAAAAACTCATCAAATACAAAGCAGGGCTGCTCAAGAATAAACTTTCTCATAACATGAGTCAGAGCGGCTGTTGCCGGTCCGAATGTGATAACGGGTAAGCAGAAAAGTAAATAGAGCATATTCAGCTCGATAATTTTCCAGAACTTTCTGCCGAATATCTCCCAGTATCTGAAGAAAGGTTTTTTCTGAGGGGCGGTTTTTGATACACCTTTGCCCGAACTCTGATAATCAAATAACTTGAATGCCAAGATAACAACTCCTTAACGAATTCGTATTGCCGGGGAAATAATCAGATAATAACGCAATAATGTTAACAGCATTTAAATGACCGCTTCGGCAACACGAAAAATTGCCGTATAATATTATACAATAATTTTTGTCGAAATGCAAGGCACAAATAGGAATATTGTATAAAAATAATGCTCTCGGCGGCTTCTTTGCACCTGAAGCGCCATAAACTATTGAATCCGAAGCCAAAAAGTGATATAATTGAATAAATATCGGCTGAAAGGAACAGGCGTGTGGAACTCATCACAATAGGCAATGTTAAAATAGAAAAAACGGCTTCTCTTGCGCCTATGGCTTCGGTCGCAGACAAAGCTATGCGCACCATGTGCAAGAAATACGGGGCGGCGATGCTGACAGGAGAGATGGCAAGCGCAAAAGGGCTGTGCTACTCCGACAGAAAAACACAGCAGCTGCTTGCCGTGACCGAAGAAGAACGCCCGATGGCAATACAGCTCTTCGGCAGTGAGCCCGAGTTTATGGCAAAGGCGGCAGTCATAGCGTCCGAGTATAAACCCGATATAATAGATATAAACTGCGGTTGCCCCGTGCCTAAGGTTGCAGGCAACGGCGCAGGTTCTGCGCTTATGAAGGATACCGTACTGCTTGGAAAAATAGTTGAGGCGGTCGTAAGGGCGGTCGATATACCCGTTACCGTCAAGATAAGAAAAGGCTGGGACGAAAGCAGCGTCAATGCCGTGCAGGCGGCACTTGCCGCACAGGAAAGCGGTGCGGCGGCGGTAGCCGTTCACGGCAGAACAAAAAGCCAGATGTACAGCGGAAAAGCCGACCTTGATATAATAGCCGAAGTAAAGCAGGCGCTGAAGATACCGGTTATAGGCAACGGCGATGTGGACAGCGGTGAAAGCTGCAAGCGAATGTACGAATACACGGGCTGTGATCTTGTTATGGTAGGCAGAGCCGCCTGCGGCAGACCGTGGATATTTTCGCAGATAAGGCATTATCTCGAAACGGGAGAAACGCTCGCAGAGCCGTCAGCCGATGAACAGCTTGAAATAATGAAAGAGCATATTTATCTGCTGTGCGAGGATAAAGGCGAGTATATAGGCATGAAAGAGGCGAGAAAACACGCCGCATGGTATCTTAAAGGCAGACCGGGTGCGGCAAAGCTCCGCAATATGTGCGGAAGTCTTTCAACCCTTGATGATTTTGATAAGATGCTGGAACTGATAAGAAATCCAGACAGGCAGGATATATAAGACGGAAAGGACAGCAAAATGAAAGAAACAGCTAATAAACTCAAATCTCTGACCGCATTTGACATAAGCGGCGACTACATAATAGCTCAGTTTGAAAAGCTTGCAAGCGACGACGAGGGCACGGCGATAGAAGCGTATTCAAACATCACAAGCTATCTTCTTACCCATGACAAGACGCTGGCGGATTATCTTCGTGAGCTTCTGACCTATGCGGATTCAAAGCTTATCGAAAGCTACATAAAAAAAGAAGATCAGTCAAAGCTCTATGCGATAGAGTACGATGTGTCGGTCATAAAAGAGCTTGCAAAGATGTCCGCACACAAGCTCAAAGATTATCTTTTCCAGAAGTTCAACGATAATTTCATCTTCTCTCTTCCGGAATATGTGACGGGCGGATTTGACTGCAACGCAGATTATTTCATCCGTCATATCAGCGAGAACGGAAGCGGGATCTATGCAAAATACAAGGCATTTGTATATGAAAAAGGCGAGCTTCAGCCTATTGAAAAGCCCGACGCAATACGGCTTTCCGACCTTAAGAAATACGAGGCTCAGAGAAAGCAGATAGTAGACAACACAAGAGCGTTCATCGCAGGACACCCTGCTGACAACGCCCTGCTTTACGGCGACAGAGGTACGGGCAAGTCTTCTACCGTAAAGGCGCTTTTAAACGAATATTCAAATCTTCGTATCGTACAGGTGGACAAGAAGGATGTTGCCTGCCTGCCCGAGCTTTACAAGACGCTGAGCGAAAATCCGCTGAAATTCATCATATTCATTGACGATTTATCATTCAGCGAAAACGACGAGGGCTTCGGAGTGCTGAAAAAAGTGCTTGAAGGCTCGGTATGCGGCAGACCGTCAAACATACTGATATATGCTACAACAAACCGCCGCCACCTTATCAAAGAAACCGAAAGCAGCCGTATGGGAGACAATGTTCACAGTGCCGACGAGATAGACGAAAATATGTCGCTGTCCGACAGATTCGGACTGTTTGTGACATTCCTTGCGCCTAATAAGGAAACCTACCTTGAGATAGTAAGAAGCATCGTTCTTGACAGAGGAATCATTATAGATGTAGAAAAGCTTGACAGATGCGCCGAAAGATTTGCACTCAAGAGAAACGGCAGATCGCCAAGAACGGCAAGACAGTTCGCCGACAGCCTGCAGTCAAAGCTGGCGCTCGGCATAGACCCGGAGAAGATGTAAGATGAAGAAAAGAACAGCGCTTACTGCGGCGGTGATTCTCGCTGCGGCACTCTTAACAAGCGGTTGCGATAATATTGTGCTTGTCCCCGGAAAGTCATCCGGTACGGTTACCGAAGCAAGTTCTTCGGAAAGCGAGCCGCTGAGCGCATATCCCATCATACTCAATGACACGGAGATATCAAAAGCACCCGAAAAAATCGTATCGCTCACTCCCGCCTATACGGAGATACTTTTTGAAATGGGATACGGAGATAAAATAGTTGCCGTAAGCGACTACTGCGACTATCCCGAAGCGGCAGAAAAGCTTCCTAAGGCGGCAAGCAGTGCAAATCCCGATATTTCCGCAATAAAGAAGCTGAAACCCGACCTTGTCATTACCGCAACTCCTATCGTTACTAAGGACAAGATCACGCTTGAAGCGGAGGGGATAAAGGTGCTGACAATAACCTCTCCCCGTACAATAGAAGAATTTGAGAATATCTACAAGTTCTTCGGACTTGCTTTTGAAGGACTTTTCGAGGGAGAATCCGTCGGTGAAAAAGCGTTTTCCGATGTCAGAAAACAGCTTGACGCAATAAAAAAGACCGACCTCAAGTTTGTATATGTAACCGCCGCAAGCACTCCTGCAGGCGGAGACACCTTTGAGAGCGCCATACTCAGCCTTTTCGGTACAAACTGTGCAAAGGACAGCGAGGGTTACAGCTATAAAGCCGAAAATCTTAAAGAAAATCAGCCCGATATAGTATTCGTAAGCGACTCGCTGGGCGAGGACATTCTCACCTCGAACAAAAACTACTCCTCACTCACAGCGGTAGAAGCAGGCAACACAGCGGTACTTGAGAACAAATATTTCGAGCGCCCGAGCGCAAGGATAATAAGTCTTCTCGGCGATATTTCCGCCGCATTTGACAAAGCCGAAAAGCCCGAAGAAAAGCCCGATGCATCAAGCGGCGAAGAAAGCAACGAAAGCGAACCGGATGAAGAGTAAATTTTTATTGACTTTTTACCAAATTCGTATATAATTAAATATGTATGTTCAATAAAAGTCGGGTGCGGCTTGTGCGCCCTGATGATAAACGGAAGGAATCATAAACTATATGAAATGGACAGGACTTAACGATTTAAGAGAAAGCTATCTGAAATTTTTTGAGAGCAAGGGACATCTCAGGATGGCGTCGGCTCCGCTGGTACCCCAGGGAGATAACTCCATACTGCTCATAAACGCAGGTATGACGCCTCTCAAGAAATATTTCCAGGGCATTGAAGAACCGCCCAGACACCGTGTTACCACTTGTCAGAAGTGCATAAGAACACCCGATATAGACAATGTCGGCAAGACGGCAAGACACGGCACTTATTTTGAAATGCTCGGCAACTTCTCTTTCGGCGACTACTTCAAGCACGAGGCTATCGCATGGGCGTGGGAATACCTCACAAAGGTGCTTGAGATACCCGAAGACAGACTGTGGGTAACGGTATATGAAGAAGATGACGAGGCGGCTGACATCTGGGCAAACGAAGTCGGCGTACCCCGTGAGAGAATAATCAAGCTCGGCAAAGCTGATAACTTCTGGGAGCACGGAAGCGGTCCGTGCGGTCCCTGCTCTGAGATACACTTCGACAGAGGCGAAAAGTACGGTCCGTTCGAGAGCTTTGAACAGGCAAGCGACTGCGACAGAATTATCGAGATATGGAATAACGTATTCACACAGTTCGATAACGACGGCAAGGGCAACTATACTCAGCTTGCAACAAAGAACATAGATACCGGTATGGGACTTGAGCGTCTTGCCTGCGTAATGCAGGATGTTGACAATCTGTTCGAGGTAGATACCATTCAGAATATAATGAAGAAAATCTGCTCTATAGCAGGCGTAAACTACCACGACGATGCAACATCGGATATTTCCATCCGTGTTATTACAGACCATATCCGTTCCACAACATTTATGGTAGGCGACGGAATACGCCCCTCAAACGAGGGCAGAGGCTATGTTCTGCGCCGTCTTCTCAGACGAGCCGCAAGACACGGAAGAATGCTCGGCGTAAACAAGCCCTTCTTATATCAGATATGCGATACAGTTATAAATGAGAACCTTACCGCATACCCCGAGCTTAACGAAAAGAGAGAATATATAAAGAAGGTCATCAAGACCGAAGAAGAGAGCTTTGCAAAGACGGTTGACAAGGGTATGCAGATACTCGGCGAATTTGTAAAGGAGCTTTCCGCCGAAGACAGCAAGAAGCCTATCTTAAGCGGCGAGAACCTCTTCAAGCTTCACGATACCTACGGATTCCCGATAGACCTTACAAGAGAGATCCTCCAGGAGAAGAATATCGGTATAGATGAAGAGCGCTTCTTTGAGCTTATGAGCGAGCAGAAGGCAAAGGCACGCTCAAATCAGGCGTTCAAGGGCGGCTGGGATGAAGCCACCGCAACTGCGCTCAGCGGACTTACAACTTCATTTGTAGGATACAGCACGCTTAGCACAGACAGCAAGATTCTTGCAATGATAAAGGACGGCGAAGTCACCGATGTTTGCAACGAGGGCGACGAAGTAACGGTAGTTCTTGATATCACTCCCTTCTATGCAGAAAGCGGCGGACAGGTCGGCGACAGCGGTACTATATCCGCAGGCGACAATCTTCTCAAGGTTATCGATACAAAGAAGACAGCCGCAGGTCAGTTTATATGCAACTGCCATGTTGAAAGCGGATGCTTCTATAACGATGATACGGTAAAGGCTCAGGTCAATGAAAAGAAGCGTATGGCTACAGCAAGAAACCACACCTGTGCGCATCTTTTACAGGCGGCTCTGAGAAAGGTTCTTGGCGACCATGTTCACCAGGCAGGTTCTTTTGTAGATCCTTACAGATGCCGTTTCGACTTCAGCCACTTCAGCGCAGTTACTCCCGAAGAGCTTGAACAGGTAGAGACGCTTGTCAATGACTGGATTCTTGCAGGTATACCTGTTGTAACAGAAGAGCTTCCTATCGAAGAAGCACGCAAAAAGGGCGCAATGGCTCTGTTCGGCGAGAAGTACGGCGATATCGTAAGAGTAGTACAGGCAGACGATGTTTCAACAGAGTTCTGCGGCGGTACTCATCTTGACAACACCGCAAAGGCTGGTCTGTTCAAGATAATCTCCGAAACTTCCGTAGCGTCGGGCGTAAGAAGAATCGAAGCTGTAACAGGCTACAATGTACTCTCCGCATACGATCAGACAAAGGCTATGGTAAACAATATAGCTCAGGCGCTGAAGATAGCTAATCCCTCGGCAGTTATGCAGAAGTGCGAGAATATGATGAATGAAATGCACGCTATGCAAGCCGAGATAGACAGACTGAACGGCATCATTTCAATGAGCCAGATGCAGAATATAACAGATAACGCAACCGAAATAAACGGTATCAAGGTATTCTCGGCAATGCTCTCAGGCGTTACGGGCGACAGCTTAAGAAAAGCGGGCGATAAGATAAAGTCTTCCAATCAGTCGTTTATTGCGGTGCTTGCAGGCGTATCCGACGGAAAGGGCAACTTCCTGTGCATCGCAAGTCCCGAGGCAGTAGCTAAGGGTGCAAACGCCGGCAAGATAGTTAAGGATATCGCCGCAATAGCAGGCGGAAAGGGCGGCGGAAAGCCCGATACCGCTATGGCAGGTATAGCCGATGTAACAAAGATCGACGAAGCTCTGCTTGCGCTCGGCGACATTGTAAAGAATATGATAGGCTGATAAGCCGGAAAGGATAAATATATGGATTGCATTTTTTGTAAGATAATATCGGGAGATATCCCCTCTGAAAAAGTATTCGAGAACGAAAAAGTGCTTGCTTTCAAGGACATAAACCCTATGGCTCCCGTACATATCCTTATTATTCCTAAGGAACATATTGACGGAGCTGATATGCTCAGCGACAGCAACGCAGATATCGTAAAGGATATAATGCTTGCCGCAAAGCAGATAGCACAGTCATTCAACCTTGACAACGGCTGGAGAGTAGTTACAAATGTAGGCAACGACGGCGGTCAGACCGTACGCCATCTGCATTTCCATCTGCTCGGAGGCAAAAAGCTCAACACAGAGCTTGCATAAAAGGTAAATAGATATGAGGCGCAAATCGGCAGCTGTTGGAGCATCATACTTGACAGGACTGCTTTTCGCCTCATTTTTTCTGTATAATGAAATTTTTGTAATTTCAGTAATAATTACCCTTGCTGTCGGATGTGCGGTATCGGTGCTGTTTATCAAGAGATACGATATTGCGGCGGTGCTGATTTTTGCCGCTTTGGGAATAACCTTGTTCACAGCGGTATCCGCAAGGCTCGACAATGCCGCCGACAGCCTTTGTAAAGAGAAAACCGTTATAACTGCGGTAATAACGGATAAGCGCACACTCGGGAACGATACGGCGTTATTCACATTGTCTGCAGATGTCGGCGGTACAAATGTCGGTATGCTCTTTAACGCAAGCGATATTTCAGCCGAAAAAGGCGATACCCTGTGCTTTGAAGGCTCTGCACAAAGGCTGTATAACACGGCGTATTTCCGCGCCGCAGACACATACCGTTCAAAGAGAATCGTTCTCAGCGTAGATTCTTACGGCGAGATAATCGTTATTAAGGGTGGATTTGATTTACTGTCACCGCTTTATAAGCTGAGAGAAAGAGTCGCCGCAAAGACGGATATCTACTATGCCGATGACGGCGGCGCACTTATGAAAGGCATATTCTTAGGCGATAAAAGCTCTCTGCCCGATGCTCTTTACAACGATATAACCGCTTCGGGTGCGGCGCATATGACCGCTGTTTCGGGTATGCACCTGACTCTTGTGGTCACCGTTTTGCTTGCAGTTTTATCCGCATTGGGACTGTCTAAAGCTCCTAAGACAAGATTTGTTGTCACGGTACTGCTCACTCTTGCCTTTATGGCTTTTTTCGGCTTTACCTCGTCGGTGCTGAGAAGCGGAATAATGATAATAATTGCAAACACGGGAACATTGTTTTTCAGAAAGAGCGACTGCGTTACTTCTGTCGGGCTTGCGGTACTGATTATAACAATTGTAAATCCCCTTGCCTGTCTTGACGCAGGACTTATCCTGTCGGCAGTTACGACTATAGGAGCAGGAGCTGCAGCGCCTGCGGTATCCGAGAAGCTGTGCAAACGCTTATCCTTTATTAACAGAAAGCTGAGCGATATACTCTGCGTTGCTGTCTGTGCGGCGCTCGCAGGACTTATACCGTCGTGTATTTATTTCGGTATGTTCTCACTTACGGGAGCGATAGTATCAATAGCGGCTCTGCCGTTCTTTACCGTATGCCTTGTCGCAATGCTGATTTTTACGCTGACGGGTGCTACGGCAATGCTTGCGGCGGATATTGCACATTTTTGTGCCGAGATAATGTGCAGGATTTTTTCGTTCTTTGCTTCTCTGCCGTATTCGCATTTTGTCTGCGATGAAACCGTCTGCCTTGCGGTACTGCTTATTTGTGCAGGAATAGCGGCGGCGGTAATAATTATCAAAGGGAAAAAATATACAGCTGTTGTTGTTTGCGTTTCTTTAGTCTGCTTTACGGCTGTCAATATTGCATCAGCCGTAATATCGGACGGAAGCGTTAGAATATTGCTTCACAACGACGGTGAAAACGGCTGTGCCGTAATAATATCCGATGATATTTCTGCGGCGGTAATCGCAGGCAATGATAAAGATGAACTGTCAGCCGCACTTAATACCCTGCGGCTTTATAATAAATACGATCCTAAGCTGATACTGCTCTGCCGCACAGGGCAAAACGAGGATATGACCGATGCTGTCTTTGCCGCACAGGGACTTGCCGAAAATGTGAGGCTGTGCGATGAAGAATACTCTCTTACGGGCGAGCGCTTCAGTATTATCTGCAAGGATAATAAGATAACGGTTACCGTAGGCTTAGTTAAGGTCAACATATCCGATATCTCGGAGATACGAAGCGACTGCGTAAATATAGCGTGGGGATATGATAAAGATATCACAACTAAAGCGCCGTGCCTGTTTTTCGACAAAAACCAGCGAAGTGAAAACGGCATTCCCCTTTATTTTACAAAAATCGAACTTAAAATATCGTATAATGGTATTGTGATGAAAAGCGAATACTGACAGAAAGGAGCGTCAGCGTGAAAACAGATGAAGAAAAGCTCTCGCAAGGCATAAAAAGCGGAGATATGAGCCGTGTGTATTATCTTTACGGAGAAGAACGGTTCCTTACAAAGACATATACCGACAGGATACTTGACAAAACGGTCGGCAAGGACAGAAACGATATCAACCTTGTAAAGCTGGGAGAAGTATTCCCCGTTGACGCACTTATAGACAGCATTGACGCTTTGCCGCTTTTTGCTGACAGCAAGGCCGTGCTGATAAACGACCTTGACCTTGATAAATTTGAAGATAACGATATCGAAGCGATTATAGGCGCTCTTGGCGATGTTCCCGATGAATGCACCGTAGTCATCAGCATTACGGGAGCTAACGATCAGCTTAAAAAAGCTAAGAACAAAAAGCTTATCAATGCGCTCACAAAGCAAAAGGACGCCGCTGTATGCGAATTTTCATATATGGCTGTTCCTAAAGTAGCGGATCTGATAGTCAAAAAGGCGG
>JAEDNF010000262.1 GCA_016302655.1 Oscillospiraceae bacterium
AACAATGGAAGATACTAAGAAAACTCCCGAAGAGTTGTCAAGATAAAATCAGCCGTATCAGCTGTAATATTATGTCCCGTGTCCACATATATTGAGGTAAGACCCGCTATAAGGGAATCAGCAAAGGAGGAGCGTATGGACTTTTCTGTAAAGAAAGAGCCTGTATTTGTCACGGAAGTGATATATGACGGACAGGCGGAGCAGGGCGTTGAATTTGACTATGTCCTGCCGGATTATTATCCCGATATATTCAAGATACTGAAATGTACTCTTAGACCCGGGATAGTGTCCTATAATATTTCGGGGGATAAACTCATCTGTGACGGCATTATAAGCATAACCGTGCTTTATTTAAGCGAAGACGGCAATATGGAATGTATAGAACACCGATACAGCTATTCAAAGACCGTTGACCTGCCGAAAGCCGCAGAGAACGCAACCGTCACAATAGAGCCGAAGGTAGACTATTGTACCTGCAGGGCGGTATCGGGCAGGCGTATAGATGTAAGGGGAGCAGTCAGCTTCAAAATAAAGGTTAGCTGTGTAAGTCCGTTTGAGATAATGACGGATATAAGCGGCTGCTTTGTGCAGACAAGAAAGACCGCAGTTTGCTGTACGGGCAGAAAGCTGACAGCAGGCAAGCAGTTTATAATCCGTGAGGATATCGGCGTTTCGGGAGCAGACGGCATTATCAGAGCCGCAGTAAACTGCGAGGCGGCGGCAACGGTAAGCGATTGTAAGATAATATCCGACAAAGTGGTGATAAAAGGCGAGGCAAAAGTAAAAGCGCTGTATCTTGTGAAGAATGACAGCGGTTCTTCGCTTCAGACTATGGAGGCGGATGTGCCGCTGAGCCAGATAGTAGATATGCAGGGCGTTGATGAAAAGCATTCCTGCTATGCAAGGTTCAGAGTGCTGTCGTGCAGTCTGTCGGTAAAATCCGCCGATGACGGTACTTCGGGCGTATTTGCCTGCGAGCTTACGGTAGAATCGCAGATAACAGCAACTCTTGAAGAAAATATATATCCTATAACCGATATGTACTCAACGCAGTACGAAGCGTCATATTCGTTGTCGGCACTCAAGACCGAATCGGATCACCGCTACATAAGCCAGTCGCTGAGTTTAAGACAGAATATCGAATTTGAAGACGGTCTGCCCGATAATATAATAGATGTCAGCTGTGAAACTGCCGATATCACCTGCAGGACAGGTAGCACGGGAGAGCTTGATATTTCGGGAAAGCTTGTGTATATGATAGCGGCTGTAAAAGACGGCGAGCCGATGTTTATAGAAAAAAGCAAGCCGTTTGATGCGTCTGCCGTTATAACGGGAATAACTGCCGAAAGTACGGTAAGCTCCGAGATAACGGTATCGGCTGTAAGCTACAGTATCGGCGAGGACGGCATTGAGACGAGATGCTCGCTGCTTATGCAGGGCAGTATGCACACCGGCAGAACAACTCAGGTAATAACCAAGGCGGAGATCGATGAAACGGCAGTAAAGCAAAGGACTGACGACTATGCGCTGAAGCTTTATTTTGCCGATACAGACGAAGATGTCTGGAATATCGCCAAGCGTTATAACACTTCCGCCAAAGCAATTGAGGCGGAAAACGAAATAACCGACGGAAAAGCGTCGGGACTGCTTCTTATACCTATAATCTGATAATATATCACCTTGTTTTTTCCGCACAAAAACGAGGCATAGTCATGTCGCAGTGCGGAGATAAGGAGAAATTATGCCAAAGTCAATTTATAAGGACATTTCCGAGCGAACCGGCGGAAATATCTATATAGGAGTTGTCGGTCCCGTGCGCACGGGAAAATCGACATTTATCAGCCGCTTTATGAATGTTCTTGTACTGCCGTCTATAGATGATGAATTTCGCAAAGAACGGGCTGTAGACGAGCTTCCGCAATCGGCGGCAGGAAAGACTATTATGACTACCGAGCCTAAGTTCGTTCCGGAAGAGGCTGTAAGTATTACTGTCGATGACAGCGTAAATATGAATGTACGGCTGATAGACTGCGTGGGATATATAGTTCCCGGCGCAAAGGGATATATTGAGAACGAAGCGCCTCGAATGGTAAAGACTCCGTGGTTTGAAGAGGAAGTGCCGTTCAATATGGCGGCAGAAGTCGGAACGCATAAGGTAATAACCGAGCACAGCACGATAGGTCTTGTTGTAACTACCGACGGAAGCATTACCGATATTCCCCGTGAGGAATATGAGGCGGCAGAGGAGAGAGTTATAAACGAGCTGAAGAGCATAAAAAAGCCATTCACCGTTGTGCTTAACTGCAATGATCCGTCTTCCGAAGAAGCAAGAGAGCTTGCCCTGAGACTGAGCGCAAAGTACGGCTGTGCCGTAACGCCGCTTAACTGTACGGATATCACCGAAGAAGATATCAAGGCTCTGCTTAAAGATGTGCTGATGGGCTTTCCCGTAAGGGAGATAGGTATAAAGCTCCCCAAGTGGTTAGCCTCGCTCGACAACGGCCATTGGTTAAAGTCACAGGTGTTCGGCTCGGTACGGGAGGCGGCGTCAAGCGTCAGCTGTATGGGTGACATTGACGGCTTTATCGGCAGGGTAAGAGAATGCGAGAGTATATGCGGCTGTACAAAGGATAACGCCGAGCTTGGAAACGGAAGCGCATATATAACGGTAACACTCGGTCAAGAGCTTTTCTACAGGGTACTCGGAGAAACTACGGGCATT
>JAEDNF010000263.1 GCA_016302655.1 Oscillospiraceae bacterium
GGGAAATAACCCTGGAACCAGTAGTTGTTTATCATAACCTTTTTGCAGTCATCGGGCAGTTTTTTGTACATAAGCTCAGAGCTTGCTTCTCTGCAATGACTGTTGTTGATCGATATCTTCTGAGTAATAAACAAAGAAATTCTGTCAAGAAAAGCCCTGTCGGAAAGTATCTTTATGCTTTCTTCATCAAATCTGTGTACAACGGTCGTCTTAAGAAAAATATACTGCTTTGAAAAACGCTCGTTGCGGCTGAGATACTTTGCGATAGGCTCTGTCTGGCAGTTGCCGTTTATCAGAGCGCCCTTCTTATCTCTCATAAGAAGCGGCAGAACTCTGCCGAACTCTTCACTGCCGCACATAGAGTACAGTCCGAGACAGTCTATCATATCATATTCGAAAAACTCTACGGGCAGGAAATCGTCAAAGAGCTTCAGCCCTCTTTTCTGAGATAATGAAACACAGCATTTATCGGGCTCGTCTAATACTACTATCTTTACGCCCTGTCTGCAAAGAGGGATGATCTGAGAATTAGGAAGAATATCGATCCCGCAGAAGGTACCGCTTTGCGCTCCTGACGACATAAAGCCGAGTATTTCAAAGTGCGACCTGTACTTGTAATATGCAAGCTTTCCGGCTCTTGTTGTTCCGTACAGAACTATTTTTGTTTTATCGGGATATGCAAACATTAATTATCCTCCTGTGGTTTATTATTTACCACTTGTGAGAGACGCTATGCGCTCATTTTTCTTTTCAAGCTCCGCTTTCAGCTTTTCTATCTGGATCTGACAGTCACGAAGCGACATAGCGGGCTTTCTTGCCGTGCCGAATTTATATTCTTTATTCAAATCGAATTTTCTTGCAGAAATAATTTTTCCGTATAAACCGGAATAAGCGTCCGTCGGCTTAAGTCCGTATTTTCTGAGATAATATCCAAGATGCTTATTATAAATCTCTTTTTCCGAAGGCTCTGTAAGCCTCCACTTGATATATTCAAGGTCAAGTATAAAATCAAACGGAGTCAGATAGCCGAATGTGTAAAAGCTTACATAATCATCGGGCGTTTCGCAAAGTGCCGTATCCGATATATAATGCTTTGAATTGAAATAAGGACCGTAGTAGGTCATGGTGTAAGCCGTTCTGCCGTACAGCATAGCCTCAAATGATACATTGGAGGCAAGCGATACTACCCTTTCACAGCGCAGTATAAACTCGACAGTATTAGTCGATTCAATATCCTTGCTGTAGTCATACTTCATATACTGTGCGCTTGCAGGGTCGGCAGGATGTTTTCTCGTTATAAATTCTTCGGGCTTGTAGTATTTGCTTACCTGATATAAAAGCTCCTCATCGTTCATCCATGTATTTACCTGGAACATAGGCCATGTCGCATAGCCCAGAGCTACGCCCATCTTATATTCGGGTTTTCTGCCGAGCATAGTCAGGTACTTCATAAAATTATCATTGTACATAAGCGCAAGGATAGTTTTTTTATCAAGTATCGGCACTTTTCTCTTTCCCGACTTGCAGAACTTCTTATATCTTCTTTCTGCACTGCTGTCGCCGTAGAGATTGCAGAAATCGAAATACACGGTCTTTACATATGCAGGATCCCTGAGTGCGCCAAGCTCAAAATGTATAACTCTGATACCGTGCTTTTCGGCAACGGCGCAAAGCGAAGGATAATGGCAAAGCGTCATAAAAGCGTCTATCTTTTCGCCGTGCTTGCTTTCTATTTCGTCTATGAACTGTTCTATAAGAGCCTCAAACTTTTCCCATCTTTGCGAAAGGAAGAATATCTGTGCCGCATTATGGCAGCCTTTTTCCTTTACAAGCTCTTTTTCAAGATACTTCGGCACAGCATATTTATCAAGCTGTTCTATCTGTGCGTCGGTAGGCTTATTGTAGCCTGAACGCTTCATAAAATTCTCATCGCATACTTCTTTTCTGCCCTGCTGTTCAAAAACCGAGGGCGGTGTAAAGTATTCTTCCTGTGCTATCATAACATTCTTTTGCTTCATAGCAAGCTGCATAAGCATATAGAAGCTCCACAGGTACGGTTTATCCGCTGTTGTCAGCATTGTCATAACAAATGGGACTATCATTTGTCTATCCTCCGGTAATTACTAAAATTGATGATATCAGGCTATCTTATCTTTTCCGAAAATATGTCTCAGCTTTGCCCACAGTTTTTTGGGCACAAGGCGCTTTATCGTCTTTTTCAAAAGAAGCCCGAACGGTGCAGAATCAATAATATAATTTATCTCATCCGACGAATAATTTTCCGATTTTTCGGCTTTCTGTTCCGCTTTCTTTTCTATAACGATCTCTTTTTTCACCTTGTCGGTATCAAGCACTCTGTCCAGCTGTGACATTCTGTGCTCGACATTGTTGCAATGTCCGAGATGTTTTGCGGCAACGGCATTGTAGCTTCTGAGCATATAAGTCAGATTTGTAATCTCATAGCGTGCGTCCGTTTCGCTTATTGCGTATGCCGGATAGAATCCCGACTGCTGCATTGCGTAATAAGGGATATACTCGTAAGCCTTGATAAGATTCGGCTCTTTTTTCATCTCGTCAATATCTATCTTGAGCGAGAGCAATTTACCCATAGCGTCCGGTCTGAACCAGAATATTCCGCAAACGGGATATATGGGAGTTTTCGATTCGCTCATGCTCACGGTAAGTCCGAGCTGATTGTATATCCGCCTTGTCAGCTTGTAAT
>JAEDNF010000264.1 GCA_016302655.1 Oscillospiraceae bacterium
TCTTTCTTCTAACTTGTCAAATATTCGCATTGCAACCTCCAAAAAATATATAATAGTATTATTTTATCACACCATAAATATTTTATTCTTAAAAAACAAACAAGGCACTCACCTTACGATGAATGCCTTGAAATTTGTTAGTTGCTTGTTAGTTATGTGTTAGTTATAGCTCTGATTTCGCCCGATTTCAAGCAAACCCAAACCGCCGCAAACACGATAACAATGCGTTTTTCATGCTCCCGAAAGGGAAAAAGATTATCTCTTGGAGAAGATTTTTTAACGCTTTGAGAACTGAGGAGCGCGACGTGCAGCCTTTAAGCCGTACTTCTTTCTTTCCTTCATTCTGGGGTCACGAGTTAAGAAGCCTGCCTTCTTGAGTACGGGACGAAGCTCGTCGCTGTACTGAAGTAAAGCTCTTGAAAGGCCGTGACGGATAGCGCCGGCCTGACCTGTAACACCGCCGCCTGCAACTGTGCAGATGATATCAAACTTTTCAGTTGTGCCTGTCAAAGCGAGTGGCTGACGAACGATGAGCTTTAATGTTTCAAGACCAAAATAATCATCGATGTCACGACCGTTGATCGTGATAACACCGCTGCCGGGATAAACGCGTACTCTGGCAACTGAGTGCTTTCTTCTACCTGTTCCGTAGTAATAAGGCTTTGATTCGTACATTGTTATCCCTCCTTAATATTTGTATTCTTCGGGCTTCTGAGCAGCATTCTTGTGCTCAGCGCCTGCATAAAGACGCATTCTTGTAGCAGCTTTTCTGCCGATTGTGTTGTTAGGGAGCATTCCCTCGATAGCGAGCTGCATAGCCTTTTCGGGCTTTTCGCTCATGAGCTTGCTGTACTGTACTTCCTTAAGACCGCCGATGTATCCGGTGTGCCATCTGTAGTACTTGTTCTCAAGCTTCTTACCTGTTAATACAGCTTTTGCACAGTTAATTACGATTACATGATCGCCACAGTCGCAGTGAGGTGCGTATGTGGGCTTATGCTTACCGCGGAGAATGTGAGCAGCCTTTGCAGCAACACGGCCGAGAGGCTTGCCTGCTGCATCAAGAATATACCACTTGCGTTCAACGGTTTCAGCTTTAGGCATAAATGTTGACATTCTATTGACCTTTCCTTTCACTTATCTGAGGTTAAACCTCGTCATTTTTTCACAACGCTCTATATTATAACCATACCGGGCAGGTTTGTCAAACCGTTTTTTATATAAAATCTAAATATATCTCTATTTCTCTTTAAATCTCTGCAAATATCTCTGTTTCTCTCTATTTCTCGTTTGTTGTTTCGTTTTATGTTTTCGGCAGCAAATAACGCCTTTATTCGTAGTTTTTCATAAAAAACCTGCGTTTTGCTTGTCGGAGCGTACTCGTCATTTCATTTTAGTTTGCAAAATATGTTTATATGTGGTATGCTTTAGAAAAAATCAAGGAGTATCATTATGGTATATCACAACATTCCGCCTGTGTTTGATAAAAACAGCGAGGTTCTTATATTAGGCTCGTTCCCTTCTGTAAAATCAAGAGAAGTGCAGTTCTTTTACGGTCATCCGCAAAACCGTTTTTGGAAAGTAATAGCCCATATTTACGGCAGTCCTGTGCCGACCGATATACCTTCCAAGAAAAAGCTTCTGCTTGATAACCGCATAGCGTTATGGGATGTTATCGGTTCGTGCGAAATAAACGGTTCTTCAGATTCGTCTATACGCAATGCTGTTCCGAATGAAATTGCGGCACTCGTTATGAGAACTCACATAAACCGGATTTTTGCCAACGGTGCGACCTCTTATAATATGTATAATCGTTTATGCCGTGACTCGGTCGGTATTGATGCTATAAAGCTGCCGTCAACCAGTCCCGCAAATGCCGCATATTCGCTTGACAGGCTTGTATCAGAATGGAAGAGTCATCTTCTGTCGGTATAATTAATTGCAATATTGCGTTCTTCGGCGTTTCTGAACAGATGGTCAAGCCGTATCAGTATAGCTTTTTCTTCATATATGATAGCCTCGATTTTGTTCGGATCTGTCTCTATGTCAAAAAGCTGTCTTGTCTTTTCGAGCTTGTTCAGAAGATAATCAAGCCTTGCTCTCAGCTGAGCTACTTCGTTGAAGTTTTCTTTTTTCTCATTTTGTCGGAAAAATCGACCGAGCATATTATCAACCTGCCTTTTTATAAGTTTGTACAACTTATGAAAAAGGCGGGTGAAAAATTACCTGCAGATTTTTTCGATTGCTTTTGCAAACATAACGGCATTATCGAATAATTCGTTTTTCGGTACAAATTCATCTGCTCCGTGTATGCGATAATCCTTACCGGGATGCTCAACACCGAATGCAACACCGCCGCTTATACCGTGAACATAAGTTCCGCCGCCAATACTTAAGCAGTCTCCTTTTATACCCGTTTCTTCTTCGTATACGCTGAGAAGTGTTTTCGCAAGGAAGCTGTCAGGTGAGGTATAGTGCGGTTCTGTACCCGAAAAATCAGACAGATTAATATTGGTTTTGCCGATTGATTCGGCTACCTTGTGCTTTAGTTCATCACAACTCATACTGCGAGGGAATCTTGTATCTGTTGAAAAGGTGAGCTTTCCGTCTTTTGCATCTATAAGGCTAAGAACTGTGGTAAGTGCGCCCGATTCGTCCTTGCAGTTAACGCCGAGCGAACTGCCGTCTGTCTCGCCGTGAGGATA
>JAEDNF010000265.1 GCA_016302655.1 Oscillospiraceae bacterium
GCTTATTTGCCTCGTTCTGCCATGAGGAGAGCTATTTCCTGCTCGTTGATGCCGACCATAGCCTCGCCTAAATCTTCGGAGAGTTCGGCGATCATCTTGGCATCGGTGAAGTTTGTAACAGCCTTAACTATAGCTGCGGCTCTCTTTGCAGGGTTGCCGGACTTGAATATACCGCTTCCTACGAATACGCCCTCAGCGCCGAGCTGCATCATAAGAGCCGCATCGGCAGGTGTTGCAACGCCGCCTGCGGCGAAGTTTACAACAGGGAGCTTGCCGTTTTCTGCAACATACTTTACAAGCTCATAGTCTACCTGGAGGTCTTTTGCCGCCTGGTAAAGCTCGTCCTTTGACATAGAGGTAAGTCTGCGTATCTCCTGCTGCATCATTCTCATGTGCCTTACAGCCTGTACAACATCGCCCGTGCCGGGTTCGCCCTTTGTTCTTATCATAGAAGCGCCCTCGGAGATTCTTCTGAGCGCCTCGCCTAAGTCCTTAGCACCGCATACAAACGGTACATTGAACTGCGTCTTGTCAATGTGATATTTGTCATCTGCAGGAGAAAGCACTTCGCTCTCGTCGATATAGTCTATCTCGATAGCTTCAAGTATCTGCGCTTCGGCAAAATGACCTATACGGCACTTAGCCATAACAGGTATAGTAACTGCGTTCTGAATACCCTTTATCATAGCAGGATCGCTCATTCTTGCAACACCGCCTGCCGCACGGATATCAGCAGGAATACGCTCAAGCGCCATAACAGCACAAGCACCTGCCTCCTGCGCTATCCTTGCCTGCTCGGGTGTGGTAACATCCATTATTACACCGCCCTTTAACATCTGGGCAAGGTTCTTGTTAAGCTCGTATCTTTCGTTTGACATATTGAAAACTTCCTTTCTTTCCTATTGCTGCTGCAATTTATTATGATACTTATTTTATATCTGCTTCTATTTTATTGCAATTCAACAGTTTCAACGGAGTTTTCAACAATTTTTGTTTGAATTATATATTTTACACATTGCTTACACCTGTTTTTTGTACAAATAATACAAGCCTGTTTTAACAACAGGCTTACATCATTTTACAGTATCGTCAAAATGTAAAGAAAAAAGCTTAAATCGGTAATAGATTTGGCAAAAAAGCAGAATTCAGCATATCAGCTGTTTTCTGAGTTCGTTCAGTATCTTCTTTTCACGCCGTGATACCTGTACCTGAGTCATACCGAGCAGCTGGGCGGTACGGCTCTGCGTACATTCCTCGCTGTATCTTAGTATTATAAGCCGTCTGTCAAGCGGCTCAAGTCGGGAGATAAGCTGTCTCAGCGCTATGCGGTCGAGCGCTTTCGGCTGCTCGGGTTCAACCGGAAGGTCATAACAGCCTTCGTTGCCGTTTTCATCGTCAAAACTGCTGAGCGACAGCGGCGGAAGAGAAGCTCCCAGCGCAAGCGACACATCTTCTGCCGAAACGCCGAGCTTCTCGGCAAGCGCACAGATGTGCGGCTCTTCGCCGTTTTTTATCATTTCGTCACGAAGCCTGCATACTTTCAGCGACAGCTCTTTAAGACTGCGGCTGACTTTTACCGCACCGCCGTCACGGAACAGCTGTTTTATCTCGCCCATTATAACCGGCACGGCATAAGTGGAGAACTTCAGTCCCCTTTCCGCTTCAAAACGGTTTCCTGCCTTGACAAGCCCCACGCATCCGGCGGAAAAAAGCTCTTCATATTCTATGCCCCTGTCTTTGAATTTCGACGCTATTGCGTGAACCAGCGCAAGATGCTCGGTTATAAACGAGTTGTCCCTGTCGGTACTCATTTAAGCTCCTTTTCTTTGACAGTAAATATCAGCGTGACGGTTGTGCCTTTTCCCTTTTTCGATGATACCCTGACTTTGTCACAGCAGCTTTCCATCACAGCAAAGCCAAGTCCGCTTCGCTCCTGTTCGGGCTTTGTTGTAAACAGCGGCTCCATAGCCTTTTTTATGTCCTCTATACCGCACCCTTTGTCAGATATCTTTATGTATATCTTGTTGCCGATTATACGGGATGTAATATTAATAAGACCTATCGTATCGCTGTCGGCATAGGCGTGGACTATGCAGTTTGTCACCGCTTCGGACACAGCCGCCTTAACGCTTCCGAGCTCATCAAGCGTGGGATCGAGCTGAGATACAAACGCTCCCACGGCGGCTCTGGCAAAGCTCTCGTTGCGAGAGAGTGCAGGAACGGTAAGTTTAATATAATTATCGCACTTCATTTTTTCCCTCCGTTTTATCTGTGCCTATAATAAGCCTTGAAAGTCCGGCTATCATTAATATCCGTCTTACAGACGGCGACGGATTTTTGACGGTTATACCGCCGCCGAGCGACTCCATTATTCTCTGTCTGCCGAGTATAAGACCGATACCCGAGCTGTCCATAAATGTCACTTCCGACATATCAAGTATAAGCATAGTCGGCATAAGCCGTTCAAGCTCAGGGTCTATCTCCATGCGTATGCCTGCGGCCTCGTGGTGATCTATTTCTCCGCTTATATGCGCCGTTATGCATCCGTTCTTTCTGATAAGTTCAACGCCCGTAACAATTCCTCCTTTGCGTATGCTGTCACATAGTATTTTATACCTCCCGCCCCAAAAACTTTGTCAAAAAAGGGTGCGCCAAAGGTTGCACCTTTAGGCAGTTCCGTCGGGCGATAACTTTCATCTTTT
>JAEDNF010000266.1 GCA_016302655.1 Oscillospiraceae bacterium
GCAAACAGCCTGACAAAAAATCTGCGGCGCATCTCTATGCAAAGGCAACACAAAACAAGCTCAGAGCAAAAGGCTCATGTACTAAACGTATTAAATTTACCCGAAAGGAATGAAACTCTTGAAGGCTGAAAAAACCGGCGAAAAGCTCACGCCTATGATGCAGCAGTATGTTGATATCAAGGCAAACTACAAGGATTATATATTATTCTATCGTCTGGGCGATTTCTACGAAATGTTCAACGAGGACGCAATGGTAGCGTCAAAGGAGCTTGAGCTGACTCTGACTTCAAGAGCAGGTACGCCCATGTGCGGCGTACCGCATCATTCTTCCGAGGGGTATATCAAAAAGCTGATAGACAAAGGCTTCAAGGTGGCTATCTGCGAGCAGACTACCGATCCTGCGCTCTCAAAGGGACTTGTTGAGCGTGATATCGTAAGGCTTGTCAGCGCAGGTACCGTCATTGAGGCGTCAATGCTTGAAGACGGGGCTAATAATTATATCTCCTGCATTTATGTAGGCGACAGCGGTATCGGTATGGTATTTGCCGATATTTCTACGGGCGAGGTTCATGCGGTAGAAAAATCACGCACTAATAAGACGAGCGAGGATATAATTGCACAGTTTTCGCAGTATACTCCCGTAGAACTGTTGTTCAATGCCGATTTTTTAAACGAGAAGCAGGCGTATACATTTATCAGAAACCGTTACGGAAAATGCTCGGCAGAACTGCTTGACGACGAGCAGTTCTCTATAGACGATGTGTCCGAGATAACCGCACAGTTCGGCGGTACTGCTGATGAGATAGGACTTTGCGGCAAGGATAACGCCCTTCGAGCATTGAGCGCTTTGCTGCGCTATTTGTATAAGGCACAAAGAAGCGGAGCAAAACGCTTTGTAAAGCTGAATGTCCACAGCAGCGGTGAGTTTATGCAGCTGGGGCTTGCAACAAGAAGAAATCTTGAGCTTACTTCTACCATGAGAAGCGGTGAAAAGAAAGGCTCTCTGCTGTGGGTGCTTGATAAGACCGACACTTCTATGGGCAGACGAAAGCTTAGACAATGTATAGAACAGCCGCTTACCGATACTGCGGCTATTATCCGCAGGCACGATGCGGTGGAAGCGCTTATTAATAATTCCGATGTGCTGTACGATTTAAAATCCGATCTTGCTAAGGTATACGACCTTGAGCGTCTTATGACAAGGATAATATATAAAGCGGCAAACGCAAAGGATGTCAAGGCGCTGGGAGCGACCTGTGCGGTGCTTCCGCAGTTAAAGAGCGATCTTCAGCGGCTAAGCACACAGCTCACAAGGAGCCTTGATAAAAAAATCAGTCCGCTTGACGATATTGCTGACCTTGTTTGCCGTGCCATAGACGATGAGCCGCCTGCGCTGATGAAAGACGGCGGATATATCAAAAGCGGCTTCAACGAGGAGCTTGACAGACTTAGAAACATAACAGGCGGCGGTAAAGACCTGCTCGCTCAGATAGAACAGCAGGAAAAAGAGGCTACCGGAATAAAGAATCTCCGTGTCGGCTACAACCGTGTTTTCGGCTACTATATCGAAGTATCAAAGGGCAATATCTCTATGGTACCCGACAGATATGTCAGAAAGCAGACGCTGACAAACGGCGAGAGATATATCACAGACGAGCTGAAGAAGATAGAAAACGAGATACTCGGCGCAAATGACAAGATACTTGCGCTTGAGGCGGAAATATTTGCCGAAGTGCGTGAGTTTATCGCACAGCGGCTCGACCTTATTCAGCAGACGGCGGAGGCGGTGGCGGCGCTTGATGTGCTGTGCAGTTATGCGGTAGTGTCTATAGAAAACAACTACTGCCGTCCGATGATGTCTAATGACAACGTTATTGAGATAAAAGACGGCAGACATCCCGTTGTGGAAAAAATGGTGAACGAGGTGCTGTTCACCCCTAACGATGTTTATCTTGATACTAAGAATAACCGCCTGATGATAATAACGGGTCCCAATATGTCGGGTAAGTCCACCTTTATGCGTCAGGTGGCTGTAATAGTGCTTATGGCGCAGATAGGCTGCTTTGTGCCTGCAAGCTATGCACGGCTCGGAGTGGTGGACAGGATATTCACCAGAGTCGGAGCAAGCGACGACCTGTCGGCAGGACAGTCCACTTTTATGGTGGAGATGACGGAAGTCGCAACTATTCTGAACGAGGCGACCAAGAACTCGCTTGTTATACTTGACGAGATAGGTAGGGGAACTTCAACCTATGACGGAGTATCCATTGCAAAGGCTGTTGCGGAGTATATAAATTCAAAGGCTATCGGCTGTAAGACGCTGTTTGCAACGCATTATCATGAGCTTATCTCGCTTGAGGATGAACAGAGCGGTGTGCGTAATTTCAGCGTAAAAGTAAAGCGCAACGGCGATGACATAAAGTTTTTACATAAGATAGTCGAGGGCGGAACAGACGACAGCTACGGTATTCAGGTAGCAAGACTTGCAGGTTTACCGCAGAAGGTCATAGACAGGGCAAAGACACTGCTTAGTGAAATGGAAAAAGCGCCTAAGATGCACAGAGAACTGGAGCTTCGTGAAAAGGAGAACAGCGAGGAACAGATAGATTTTGAGGCTATCGGCAGGCAGAATGTCATAAACGAGATAAAAACGCTCGACCTTGACGATATGACTCCGAGAGAAGC
>JAEDNF010000024.1 GCA_016302655.1 Oscillospiraceae bacterium
ATAGTGCGACAGGCAAAAAGAAAAGCAGATTTATCCCTTGAGCTATATCCTGCGGTGTTGAAGTGAAAATTGACAGATAAACGAGGAGAATAAATCCTCCGCCAAGTCCCATTGAAGCGGCGGCGCCGCTGAGAAGTCCTACCAGTATATTCATATAAACATCCTTATCGCACTTGCAATAATAAGCACACCGAATATCTTTCTTATCATTTTATCGGGAATTTTTCTGAGCAGAAGCGCACCAATAACTGCGCCTATCAGACCGTATGGAATGTACTGTAAGGCACCATCAAAATCAAGCTTTCCGTTGATAAAATAGACAACAGCTGTAACAATACTCAAAACAAAAATGAGCGCAACCGATGCGGCATGAGCTTTTTTCGGCTCAACACCGCTTTTTTCAAGACAGGGAACAGCTATGGTTCCTCCTCCGGAGCCGAACAGGCCGTTTAAAAAACCTACTGCTGCTCCGAACAACATATTAAGATATTTCTTCATAATTCTATCATTTGAAAAAACAATCGGATTATGCAAAATGAAAAGCCGCATTGCAATCAAGCAATACGGCTGTTATTATTAGGACCACCTTGCCGTGGTATGATAGATAAAACCCGCACATAAAGCACGGTGGGTAACTTTCCCCCGAGTGTTTCACGCTCCCTTCGTCCGCAGGGCGGGAGGTCTGCAATCCGCATCCGGAAAGAAATCCCTATTAAAGAGTGTTGGATCATATACAATCATACTGAAGCGAACAAGGCAGTGAATAAACAGATTATTCTTCCTCTTCACCATCGAAGATCATCGAGAATCTTTCAAGAAAAGCCTTTCCAATCCGATCGTACTCTTCATCGCTGTCAATAGTAGCAAGATAAGACTCGCCGTCCTTCTCGGTTTCCTTAAGAATTACAAACTCATCGTCTTCGGTTTCTGCATCTTCATCTTCTGTGTAGGGGATAAGTGCAAAATAGTTTGAGCCTTCAAACTCCATGCCGTCGATTATCTCAAAGTTGACAGTATTTCCGTCCTCGTCTTCAAGTTCAATCAGTTCGGGAGTGTATTCTTCTTCATTTAAAATTTTTTCATTTTCGGACATATCGTTATTCCTTTCTCTTACAAGGACTCCTCGTTTCTTTATTATAATTCTACACGAAACATAACCGATTGTCAAGAGTTATTTTATGATTTCAGCCCGTCGTTATACCAATAGTAAAATATTGTCACATTGTGATTAAATTAAGTTATTAATCTGAGATTTAAACGGGTTTGTTGTGAAAACTGTGTAACTATATCACATTTCAACAATAACAAATTGGTTAATTTGTGCATATTTATTTTGATAACCTGTTGACATAAGCAGAAATATGTGATATCATATAGACAAGGAAAAAGAAAAGTTCCCCAGACAGAGTAAAACATCTTGGTACTTACTATCAAGCTTAATAAAGATAGTTTTATTCTAAACTACATACGAGTCGGAAGCGTATGTAAATCCGGTCGGATAGGAGGCGAGTCCAATGGGTTATGAATCTTCTGAATCACAGCAGTCCGTTGAGGCTTGCGGAATAATTAAAGCGTAGGCTCGTACGAAAATACTCTAACGGTACTCTACGACACGCACGAGATAAGGTATCTGACCTTTTATGCAGGCAAAACGGAAATAACACATTATGACAGCTGAGGCTGTAATCTACCGCAAATGCGTTTAAATATAAGTAAATGACTTTGAGGATTGATCCGGTAAGGTGATCGTAATGTAAAGAGCATCATTCAAAGAGATATCAAATCAATAACTCTTAAGGATGTGTTTCTTATGGTAATATACATTGACTTTTCAGCACAGCATCAGATATTGATGCAAAAAGAATGAATTACTGAGGTATAGTCCAATGTACTGATCCGATAAAGATATTAAGAAGGTAACGAATGCACGAGAGCAGAATAGAGATTCTGCAAAATATGCGAAGAGCGCATAACGCATTTAATATGTTACCATTACAATTGAATACAGAAACAGGCTTTGAAGTATGTGTTGCTTCAAAGCCTGTTAGCTTTATATCTCATTAGGATTTTTGCACATCGTTGTGCAATCAGCCCTGCTTTCTTCTCTTTGCCTCGTCCTTAGCACGAAGTTCATTATTGAGAATTTTCTTTCTGATACGGATGTTCTTGGGAGTTACTTCTACAAGTTCATCGTCATTAATAAACTCAAGGCTTTCTTCAAGACTCATTCTCTTATAGGGGATAAGTCTTAGTGCGTCGTCGCTTCCGCTTGCTCTTGTATTTGTAAGATGTTTCTTCTTGCATACATTGACATTGATATCGCCAGCTTTGGGTGATACGCCTACTACCATTCCTTCATATACAGGAACACCTGCGTCGATAAACAGCGTGCCTCTTTCCTGAGCGTTGAACAGACCGTAACCCATAGCTGTACCCGATTCGAAGGCTACAAGCGAGCCTACGGTTCTTGTCGGTATTTCACCCATATAAGGACGGTAGCTATCAAATACGGTATTCAGTACGCCTTCGCCCTTTGTATCTGTCATAAATTCGCTTCTGTATCCGAAAAGACCTCTTGAAGGAATAAGAAATTCTATTCTTGTTCTGCTTCCTACGGGCTGCATATGAACAAGTTCTGCTTTTCTGACGCCCATTTTTTCCATAACCGAGCCTACACAGTTATCGGGAACATCTATAAGAAGTCGTTCGATAGGTTCACATTTAACTCCGTCAATTTCTTTGAACAGAACTCTGGGCGTGCTTACAGAAAGCTCGTATCCCTCACGGCGCATTGTTTCGATTAGAATGGATAAGTGCATTTCGCCTCTGCCCGCAACATTGAATGCGTCTGAGTTTTCGCTGTCTGTCACTCTTAACGACACATCCTTCAGAAGCTCCTTGTGAAGACGCTCTCTTATCTGACGGGATGTTACAAACTTACCCTCTTTGCCTGCAAACGGGCTGTCATTGACCGAGAATGTCATTTCAACGGTAGGTTCGCTGATTTTTACAAAAGGAAGAGGTTCGGGATTGTTTACTGCACAAATAGTTTGTCCGATCGTTATTCCTTCAATGCCGGATATGCATACGATATCACCTATAGATGCTTCGGTCACGGGAACCTTTTCCATGCCTTCAAAAGTGTAAAGGCTGACAACTTTTGATTTGAAAGGCTTTTCTGAGCTGTTGTAGTCACATACTGTAACTTCCTGATTCTGCTTTATAGTGCCTCTTTCTATTCTTCCTACTGCTATCCTTCCTACATAGTCGTTATAGTCTATAGAGGATACTAACAGCTGTAAATCGCCATCGGGGTCACCCTCGGGGCAGGGGATATGGTCAAGAATCTTATCAAACAGAGGTCTGAAGTCTTCACCCATAACTTCGGGTGAGTAAGAAGCAACGCCGTTTCTGCCTGAACAGAAAATTACCGGGCTGTCAAGCTGTTCGTCTGATGCGTCAAGGTCAAGCAGAAGCTCAAGAACTTCATCAACAACTTCTTTGTTTCTTGCGTCGGGACGGTCAGTCTTATTAACTACTACGATAACTTTAAGACCTAAGTCGAGCGCTTTCTGGAGTACGAATCTTGTCTGGGGCATAGTTCCTTCAAAGCTGTCAACGAGCAGTAAAACGCCGTTTACCATCTTAAGAATACGCTCAACCTCGCCGGAAAAATCAGCGTGGCCGGGAGTGTCTACTATATTGATTTTTACTCCCTGATAGTGAGCAGCGGCATTTTTTGCGAGTATGGTAATGCCTCGTTCACGCTCAAGGGCGTTGTTGTCCATTACACGATCTGCTACTTCCTGATTCTCACGAAATACGCCGCCCTGTTTAAGCATTTCGTCAACAAGGGTTGTTTTGCCGTGATCGACATGGGCGATAATAGCTATATTTCTTAAATCTTCTCTTTTCAATGATAATTCTCCTTTTGTTCGTTTATTTCTGTCTTTATCCTTATAATTATACTCATTATCTGCGTTTTTTTCCATATTATATTTAGATAATTCTGCACAAGAGAAGATTGTTAGGATTGGTTGTTTTGCACAAAAACAGGAAGCCTCGTAAAACGAGGCTTCCTTCGGTTTTCAATTAGCAGCCGCAACCTCCGCAGCCACCGCCGCCGCAACCGCCGCATCCGCATTCACTGCCGCAGCTTGAGCCGCAGCCGTTGCCGCAGAAAACGAATAAGAGGATAAGGATGATTATCCACCAGCAAGAGTTGTTTGAACAGAACATGATATGTTTCCTCCGTTATTTTATTTGAGCTTCACCATTTGAGCGTCGCTCATAGTACATAATATGCCGTTTTGCCGAAAGTGTTACTGCACTTTTGCGTTTATGCGGTGATTAAATTCCATCATACTGTCTATACTTAATATGAGAAAGGCGGTATTTTATGGAATTTAACGGATTTACCGATAAAGCCAATGAGGCTCTTAATCATGCTCTGAACTGTGCTATGAGTATGGGACACACTTATATCGGAAGTGAACATATACTGTATGGCTTGTCTGTCTGCAAAGGTACAGTTGCATATTTTGTACTTGAACAAAACGGGATTACTCCGCAAAGCATATTATCAAGGATAAATTCGCTTATCGGAAAAGGTCTGCCGACTTCACTTTCATCAGGAGATTTTACACCAAGGAGTAAGCGTATTCTTGAAACAGCTGTGCTGATAGCAAGAGGAGCAGGAAAAAATGCCGCAGGCACTGAGCATCTGCTAAGGGCTATACTGCGTGACAGCGAGTGCTACGCATCGGTATTTTTAAGAGAGTCGGGCGTGGATGCAGAGCTTGTTAATTCGCAATATAATCAGCAAATTAAGCAAAGCGCTGACAGAAAAAGCGAAAGTTCAAAAAGCATTAAGTCTCTTTCTCCGATGCTTCTGAAGTACGGTAGAGATATGACTGCGCTTGCCCAAAACGGAAAGCTCGATCCGTGCTTATGCCGTGATAAAGAGATAGCAAGAGCTATAGAAATACTTCTAAGACGCTCAAAGAACAATCCTTGCCTTGTCGGTGAACCGGGTGTGGGAAAGACCGCCGTTGCGGAAGGGCTTGCAATAAGGATAGTTGAGAAGAATGTTCCTTCAGAACTTAGAAATAAGCGCATATATATGCTTGATATTACTGCTTTGCTTGCAGGAGCAAAATACAGAGGTGATTTTGAGGAAAGGTTAAAGAATGTTATTGAAGAAATAAAAAACGATGGAAATATAATTATCTTTATAGATGAAATTCACAGCATAGTCGGCGCAGGTGCGGCGGAGGGTGCTATAGATGCGGCAAATATTCTCAAACCTATGCTTGCGAGAGGCGAGATAAGAATGATAGGCGCAACGACCTTGAATGAATACAAGAAGTATATCGAAAAAGATCCCGCACTTGAGAGACGGCTGCAGCCAGTATATATTGCTGAGCCTTCAGTAAGTGAAACAATAATGATACTGAAAGGACTTAAGTCAAGATACGAAAGTTATCATGGTGTAACTATTAAAGATGAGGCTTTAAAATCAGCCGCTGAACTTTCTGCAAGATATATAAATGACAGATTTCTGCCGGATAAGGCGATAGACTTAATTGATGAAGCGGCGGCAAGAGTACGGGCGGCTGCAACCGAGAATAAACCGGAAACGGATGTAACAAAAGAACTGAGTGAACTATCTGCTCAGAAAATCAAAGCAATAAACGAAAAGAATTTTGCCCTTGCATTAAAGCTCAGAGAGCAGGAAAAAAAGATAGCCTTGAAGAATAACCATGAGAAGGATAACATCGGGACTGTGACAGCATCGGATATAGCGGCGGTTACAGCACAGCGGACAGGTATACCGATTGACGCTTGCCAAAGCTCAGAGTTAAAAGCGTTATCGGGACTTGAAAGAATGATGTCTGAAAATGTGATAGGTCAGGATAAAGCTATAAGTGCAATTGCAAAAGCAGTCAGAAGAGGCAGAACTGGTTTGTCTGACAGTCAGAGGCCTATAGGCTCGTTTATTTTTCTCGGAACAAGCGGAGTAGGAAAGACAAAATGCTGTAAGGAGCTTGCAAAGGCTTTGTTTGGCGATGAAAAGGCTCTGATAAGATTTGATATGTCTGAGTTTTCGGAAAAGCACTCGGTATCCAAACTGATAGGTGCGCCGGCAGGATATGTAGGATATGAGGATGGAGGAATGCTTACAGACAAAGTTCGCAGAAGACCGTACTGTGTAGTATTGTTTGATGAGATTGAAAAAGCACATCCTGATATTTTTGATGTTCTTCTTCAGGTGCTTGATAATGGCAGACTTACGGATTCCGGCGGTAAGACTGTAGATTTTACCAACACGATAATAATTATGACAGGAAACATCGGCAGTAATGTTATAGAAGGAGGAAAAGGCTCACTTGGATTTAGAACGCAGGAGAGAAGTGCAGAAGTGTCATCTTTGATAAGAGATGTTCTCAAAAAATACTTCAGACCTGAGTTTTTGGGCAGGATAGACGAGGTTGTAATTTTCAATGAATTGGGATATGTCGAGATGAAAAAGATAACAAATGTACAACTTTCACAATTTGCCGTAAAGTGCGCTCAGCACGGAATAACATTCAGATGGAGCGAAAAGCTTGCCGACTTAGTCTGCCGTGACGCTACAGGCAGACATGAAGGAGCAAGACCTATAGGAAAGCTGATTGACGCAAATGTTCGAAGCATGGTTTCGGATGGAATTGTAAACGGAGAATTTACAAGCGGTGACGAAATATACGCAGATGTCGGTGAAGACGGGAATTATTCGGTTAAAAAGTGTGCACAGATAAGGTAATATAAAAGCAACCGAAGGCTTTTGCCTTCGGTTGCAAGTTGATTTATCTGTTATCGACATAGTCTGTTGCATGAGTGGTTTTCTTTATTTCTTGTTTATCAAGATACATCTGCTTGTCCGCACGCTTAAAGACATCAATGTAATCGCTGTCGGCCGATGAGTTTACTGCATATCCTACAGCAATATGAACACCGAGCTCATAGTGTTTTGCGTGACGATTGAACAGTTCCTGATCTGATTTGAATTCTTTTGTAAGCCTTTCGCACAGACCATCTTCGGGATGACTGATTATTACGGCAAATTCATCGCCGCCGATACGGTATATGCTATATTCTCCGAAAGTGTGCTTGATAAGAGAACTTGCGTCGGAGATGAGCATATCGCCGAATTCATGACCGTATTTGTCGTTGTACATCTTGAGATAATTGATATCCATAACAAATACCGCATAATCGCCGTCATTGTGATTACGCATTTTTTCTATACGCTGAACATCGTTCTGATATGCAGCTTTATTTCCTACATCGGTCGCAGCATCTGTGTATGCCTGCTTGTTTATCTTATCAATGTATTTTTTCAGCATTTTTACCGTATCGCTGTATCTTGCGGCAAGAACGCCGATTTCGTCTTTGGTGTTGCATTCTATTTCAACATCAAGCTCGCCTGCCGCTATTCTCTTAGATACTTCCGTAAGATGCTTGATAGGTTTAACTATCACCGATGTAAAAAGCAATGTAACAAAAGCGGCAAGTACAAGTATTACTATCATTGCAAGTAAGTCGTAGAGTACAAGCTTATTTCTTTCTGCGTTTATCTCGTTTTCGGGAACAGTAACGACAAGCACCATACCGTTTGAAAGCGACTGGGAACAGAGCTTTCGCTGTTCTCCTGCATAATTTTTTATCGTGATAATATCGCCGATTTTGTCGCTATCTTTGGATAAATCAACAAAATCTCCATTTTCCTTCAGCTCATCAAGTGTGACACCTTCGGGATACATCTTGTGGTATAATACATCGCCGTTCTCACTGCACAGAAAGGCATATCCTGTGTCATACAGACTGATTTCATCCACCATCGATATTATCTGAATCATATCGATGTCCATACCGATAATGGCTATAGGATCGTTGTTTTTGTCGAAAATCGGAATTATGTACGATGTCATATATACATCGCTGATATTTTTATTGATATATGGGGGCATCCAGGTTGGTTTTTTGTTTTCTATAGGAGTATAGTACCAGCCAACATGCTCTTTGTCGTTCTTATCAAATGCTTTTATATCGGTAAGGGGAAAATCGGATATTTCTCCCGTATCTGTATCTTTAACATAAAAAATTCCTATATCGTCCGTTAAAATATCGGGATTGTATCGGATATAGCCGCTTATCGCACAATCTGTGTTGCTGACCACATTCTTAATAAGGCTTCCTATAGATTCATTGAATGAGTTCAGCCGATCGGTATTTTTTGCAAAAACTGAGCTATCGGACAGCTTTTCAACCGAATAATCATAACAGGTATTAATTGACTGCTCTATAGACATGAAAAGTTTGTCCATTTCTTGTGAGCTGGTCGAAGACTGCAGTTTCATTATCGTTTCCGAATTATCCGATAGTATTGTGCCAACGCTTATTATGCTTATTGCGCCGATAGTAACAGAGCAGATAACGACACAGCACATCATTAAAATGACAAATTTGTTCCGAATAGATCTGATAAGCCAGCCCTCCCAAAAATAGTAAACAATATTATCTTTAATTATATTATATAATACTTTTTACGACAAATCAAGACTTTTTTCGATATTTACTCAGCATATTTACGGTCACATTATCCTGCCGCCTTGTTTAATGATATATTGCGTTACTTCTGCAACATCTTTTTCACTGCATTTGATTTCGATTATTGCGCCTTTTCGCCTGATAATATCGTCTACGGTAGTGTTCTCGGGAAATACTGGGCAGAAGATTCCTCTGAGATAATTCGCTCCGGGAATATTAGTAGGGATTATTGCGCTGAAGCTGTAATAGGAATCGTCCTGCACCGCCGTAATATCATACTGTGTGCTGTATAATGCCGAAAGATAGACACATACGCTCTGCGCTGTTTCGGTATCCTTAAATCGTGCTGTAATTTTGTGTTTCATTTTTTCCTCCTTTTTTGTATAGTTGTTCCCGTTAGAACAGTTTTGATTCGTATTGCAGAAATTACATAAAAGTTCGTATAATAATTGCAAATCAGCTCAGAATGTGGTACAATATATAAACATAGTATGAAAGGAGCTGAGCTGATGGATATACAGGTCGGGGATATACTGAAGATGAAAAAAGAGCATCCCTGCGGTTCAAAAGAAATGCTCGTTTTGCGTATCGGTGCAGATTTTAAACTCAGATGTACCGGATGCGGACATGAATTTATGACGCCCAGATCAAAATGCGAAAAAAAAATCAGGTCAGTTATCCGAAGCGCCGCCGAAGAGGAAAAATAGCTTTTTGCCGTAATCACAAAATATAAACTTGAAACGGAGATACAAATGACAGAAAAACTTGAAATAATGGAAAAGCGTTTTTGTGAGATAAACGAAAAGCTGACGGATATAAATGTAATTAACGATCAGGAACAGTATAAAAGCCTGATGAAAGAGCTGAAAAACCTTACTCCTATCATAGACAAGTATCGTGAATACAAGAAAGTGAGAAACGACTACGAGGAAGCAGGCGAGATGCTCAGCGAAGGCGGCCTTGACAAAGAGTTCAAGGAAGTAGTACAGGAACAGTACGAAGAATGTAAAAAACAGATGGATGAGTATACGGACGAGCTTAAGATACTTCTGTTACCTAAAGATCCTGATGACGACAGGAATGTTATAGTTGAGATAAGAGGCGGTGCAGGCGGAGAAGAGGCGGCACTGTTTGCTAACTCAATGTTCAGGATGTACTCAATGTATGCACAGTCAAAAGGCTGGAAAACAGAGGTGATAAGCTCAAATCCTACGGAGCTTGGCGGATATAAGGAGATAAGCTTTTCTGTTGAAGGCGAAGGCGTTTACGCAAAGCTGAAATATGAAAGCGGAGTACACCGTGTTCAGCGTGTGCCGGAAACAGAGGCGCAGGGAAGAATACAGACATCTACAATTACCGTTGCGGTGTTGCCCGAGGTTGAAGAGGTTGATGTCGAAATAAATCCTGCCGACCTTGAATTTCAGACTTATCGTTCAAGCGGTGCAGGCGGTCAGCATATAAACAAGACCGAGTCGGCAATCAGAATTATTCACCATCCGACAGGTGTTGTCGTTGAGTGTCAGGAAGAAAGAAGCCAGTATAAGAATAAGGACAAGGCTATGAAGATGCTCTACAGCAAGCTTTACGAGGCAAAGCTCAATGAGCAGAACAGCAAAATAGCTGCCGAGCGTAAAATACAGGTAGGTACGGGAGACCGTTCCGAAAGGATAAGGACATATAACTATCCGCAGAGCCGTGTTACAGATCACCGTATAGGTCTTACACTCTACAAGCTGGAGCAGTTTATGAACGGCGACTGCGATGAAGTGTTCGAGGCTTTGGCAATAGCTGACAGAACTGCAAAGCTTGCCGCAGGCGGCGAAGAATAAAGATAAGGTGACATTTTTGAAAACTGAGATAAAGAAGCCGTCCTACGAGGTGTTATGCGAGGCGGCTGAACTTATAAAAAAAGGTGAAGTTGTAGCTATTCCTACAGAAACGGTGTACGGACTTGCGGCAAATGCGTATGATTCAGACGCCTGTGCGAAGATATTCAGAGCTAAGGGCAGACCGCAGGACAATCCGCTGATAATCCATATTTGCGACCTTGATATGCTAAGAGAGTCGGTCAGAGAGATACCTCCGCTTGCTCTTACGCTTGCGGAGCATTTCTGGAGCGGTTCTCTCACTATGATTTTTCCAAAGAAAGACATAGTGCCCGATACCACGAGCGGAGGACTTGATACTGTGGCGGTAAGAATGCCCGATAACGAGGATACGCTGAATCTGATAAAGATGTGCGGAGTGCCTCTTGCGGCACCCTCTGCAAATCTGTCGGGAAGTCCAAGTCCTACAACGGCTGCTCATGTATATCAGGACATGAACGGCAGAATACCGCTGATAATTGACGGCGGTGAATGTGCAAACGGCGTTGAGAGTACCGTAATTTGCTTTACCGACGGCGGTACGGGCATAAAGGTTCTTCGTCCCGGAGTTGTTACGGCAGAAATGCTGAGTCAATTTGCCAAGACCGAAACCGATAAGAATGTGTTTGCAAAACCCGATGCAAACGAGAAAGTCATTTCGCCCGGAGTAAAATACAAGCATTATTCACCGAGAGCCGACATAACTATTATCGAGACGGACAGCGACAAGGCTCTCGCAGAGTTTCTTAACGGATGTGATGACGGCAGTACCTACGGCGTTATATTCGGCACGGAAAAAGGAATAGAAATACCTACGATATCTTATGGTACTACAGCACAGGAGCAGGCGCACAATCTGTTTGCGGTACTGCGTAAGACCGACGAGCTCGGCGCTGTCAGAGCTTTTGTCAGATGCCCCGAAAAAAGTGGAGTAGGCACAGCGGTATACAACAGACTGCTTCGTGCGGCGGCTTTTAAAACGATAAAACTGTAAGCGGTGATAAATATTGAAGGATAAGATGATATTCGGTCTGACCGGTATGTCGGGAGCAGGAAAGTCTACGGTATGCAGGCAATTTAAAAATGCAGGTTTTCATATCATCGATTGCGACAAAATAGCAAGGCAGGTCGTAAGAAAAGGCGAGCCGTGTCTTGATGAACTGCACAGACTGTTCGGAGACGGCGTAATAACAAAAGACGGTGAGCTTGACAGAAAGGCAATGGGCAATATCGTATTTAATGATCGGGATAAGCTCAGACTGCTCAACGATACGATATATCCGTATATAACTTACCAAGTGATATCGGAACTGCAGGAAATTGATGATAAGCCGTCGGTGCTTGATGCACCTACGCTGTTTGAAAGCGGTATCGATTATATTTGTGATGCTGTAGTCAGTGTCGTATGCGACACCGAGATTTCATTAGAGCGCATTATGGCTCGTGACGGTATAAGTTATGATGCCGCAAAAAGCCGTCTGTCATCTCAGCACGATGCTGAGTTTTATGCGAGCCGCAGTCAGTTTTGCATAGAGAACAACGGAGATATAGCCGAACTTGAGCAAAAGGCTGATGAAATTGCGGCTCAGCTTTTTGATATGTCGAAAGGCAATTATGAGAAAAAGTAAAAAAACAAGCGTAAAGGCGCTTTTG
>JAEDNF010000267.1 GCA_016302655.1 Oscillospiraceae bacterium
AAAAGAACGGCGGACTTTCATCGGCGAGAAATGCGGGACTCGATGCCTGCACAGGGGATTATATCGGCTTCGTTGATTCTGATGACTGGATTGAGCCGGATATGTACGAATATCTTCTTAATATCGGCATGAAAAACAATGCGGATGTTTCGAGATGCGAGTTCGTTATTGAAGCCGAAAATTCCGATATCACTGTCGATTCTCAAAACGATTCGGAACTCAGAGTGCTGTCCGGCGACGAGCTTATTATTGAACTGGTCAACGGTGGCTACAACGAGGGCGTAATGTGGAACAAGCTCTATAAGCGCAGGCTTTTTGATTCGGTTCGCTTCAAAGAGGGCATAACTATTGAGGATTGCCTGGCAAATTATTATATATATAAACAGCAGGTCACCTTGGTTTCGTCCTCTGCCGTCAAGTATCACTACTTGCAGCGCGGCGATTCGATAACCGGAACGGCATTCTCGGAAAAAAGCTTTGATATCCTGAAAGTACACGGCGAGATAATGAATTCGTCGGCGGATAACCCGAAGATATTCGAGCATTGCCTCAAAACATATATAAGATACAATATAATTTATCTCAGAACATGCATTGCGTATGAAAGAAAGTTCTATCGCGATGATATGCGAAACGAAGTCAAAAAATACAGCTCAGCTATACTCCATTCGTCGATATGTGACAAAAAGCTCAAATTCAGAGTGTTCCTCATAACTTATATGTTCCCGCTTTATAAGCTCATGGTGAATGTAAAATGCCACGGCAGGGATGTTATAAGAAAAATAATACGGTAGTATTCTTACGAGAAAGGATGCGCTTATGCGATTTATATTTGAAATAATCAGGAAGATACTCGCCAGAGTCAACTATTTCCTTTTGATTTGGAAGCTTATATTTTCAACTGCTTTCAAAAAAATTAAATACCGTGAAAGGTTTAAATTCCTTTTGATAACTCCGGAGCACTGCAATCTTGGCGACCATGCCATAGCCGCAGCTGAAAAGGCTCTTTTCAAGGACTTTTTCCTGTTTGAAATAACCGAAATAAGCTTGGATAAATTTTTCAAGTATTTCAGACATAGCTTGAGCCTAAAGCTTCTGTTCGGGAAAAGCGACATACTGATCAACGGCGGAGGATTTATCGGTACTATCTGGCCGTACACCGATACTTTAGTGCAGCAAATCATAGAACTTCTTCCGAACAGCAGGATAACACTTCTGCCCAACACGATTTTCTTCTCCGACGACGAAGAGGACAGAAAGTGGCTGGAGGATGCCCGAAAGGTTTATAATTCACATAAAAATGTTACCGTTTGCACAAGAGAAAAGCTCTCCTATGACAATGCGCTCCTTTTGCTCGACGACCACAGCAGAGTGAAGCTCATTCCGGATATGGTGCTGTCGCTTGACGAGTGCCGCGAGGGTCAGGAGCGCAGCGGCGCGGTTCTCTGTTTGAGAAAGGACCGTGAAAAAACAATGGATGATGCCGACAGCACAGAGATTTATAATTGGACAAACAAAATCTTTGACAGTGTCAAAGAGGCCGATATGTGTCTTGATCACAATGTGCATCCCGAGAACCGCATTGAAGAGCTCGAAAAGCAGTTTGAAACATTCAGAAGAGCCGAGCTCGTGATAACGGACAGGCTTCACGGAATGATATTCGCTGCGATAACCGGTACACCGTGCGCCGTTTTCTTCAGCATGAGCCATAAGGTGAAAGGCGTTTATGACTGGTGCCTGTCAGATGTTGAGTATATACAAAATGTTGAGAACTGCGCGGATATAGCCGCATTTTATGAAAAAGTCAAAGGCAGAAGCTTCAGATATGACAATACCGCTTTGAAGCCGTATTATGATGAGCTTATTGAAATCATTAAATAAGAGGTAGAAAAATTGGCATCACGTACTGAAAAATCGACAAGAACCGCTGCTGCAAGCTTCCTAAATTCGACATTGGGAAAAGTACTTGCGTTTGTCTCGAAAACTGCGTTTATCAATGTTTTTGGACGCGAGATGCTGGGACTCAACGGGCTCTTTTCAAATGTTTTGTCATTGCTTTGCCTTGCTGATCTTGGCTTCGGTACGGCGATGGCATACAGCTACTATAAGCCGATAGCGGAGAACGATACAAAGAAGATAGCCGCGCTGAATAAATTTTACAGCAAAGTTTATCTTATAATAGCGGCGGCTGTGTCTGTTGCGGGCGTTGCGTTTGTCCCGTTTCTTGATTCTTTTGTAAATCTCGATCACGAGATCGAGCATATGTATCTGTATTACGGCATCGCGGTGTTCAATACGGTCTGCTCGTACCTTTTTGCTTATAAGCAGACGCTTATTACCGCGCATCAGCACGGATATATTATTTCCAGATATACCGTTGTCACCAGCACGGTGTCCACAATTATGCAGATAGTTATCATATATGCCACGAGAAATTATATAGCTTATCTCATGGTCGGCGTTGTGTTTACTATCATAAACAATCTGATAATTTCGCATCAGGCGAATAAGCTTTATCCTTATATCAAAGAGCCCAACGAGCCGCTTTCAAAAGCGGACAGGCGCGGAATATTCGACAACATGGGTTCGATATTCTTGTATAAGCTCTCGTCGGTTATGATAAACGGTACGGATAACCTGCTCATATCAAAGATGGTCAGCACCGTT
>JAEDNF010000025.1 GCA_016302655.1 Oscillospiraceae bacterium
CCCGTTTCCGATACTAAAGCCGACATAACACCGTCAGCCGATGATAACACGGAGAAGGCTCTTACAGAGGATAACGCTTATGCCGACGCTACTGTTCGGGAAACGAAGTCAGCTTCTTATCAAAGCGTTTCTCCCGAAAACGAAGCAACGGTTGCCGAGCCTCAGGACAAGCAGTCCGTAATGCGCTTTGCACAGGTTACATCCTATGAAAAGCAGGCAGAGGACAGCACACAGACGGCTCCCGACAATGCAGATATCTCAGACAGCGCACAGCGTTTCGCATTTACCAAGCGCAATGTGGAGATAAAGAGCGATGAGCTAAGGCAGATATCAAAGAACATTGATTCTGTAAAGCAGACCGGCGATACCGAACCTCAGCGCAAGGTAACGGCAAGCAACACGGCATCCGACAGCCCGGCAGGAATCTTCACACGCAGTGAAAGCCGTTTTGAAGACGCACCGCAGACGCACAGCGAAGTCAGAGTACCGATAAGCGATATGGCAAGCTTTATAAGCGACCATGCACCGAAGCTAAGCGGAAAGACTTCCCTCACGGTAGTTCTTACGCCGGAGACGCTCGGAAAAATTACCGTACGAATGGTAAACGAAAGCGGAAAACTGACAGTTGAGATACTGACCGAGACCGCTGAAGCTAAACAGCTTTTACAGGCAAAATCGGAACAACTGGCATATGCGCTCAGAAACGACAATGTGGAGCTTACCTCTTATAAGGTAGAGACCTCACAGACAGAGCTGTTCCAGAGAGATTTTGACGGCAGCAGCAAGAATCCCTACAGACAGCAGTCACAAAAGGATAACAACAACGAATCCGATGAATTTGACAGCTTGCTGGGGGAAATACAGGCAATGGACTGATACGAAAGGAGAAGTAATGGCAGACATTTCAAGTCTTCAGAGTGTACAGTCAAATCACGAAAAGTACAAGGACCTGTTCAAGAATTCGGGCAAAAACGACACGATAAGCACCGATACCTTTTTCAGTCTGCTTATGGCTGAAATGAGCAACCAGGATCCGCTTGAGCCTACATCGAACACCGAGTTCGTGTCTCAGATGGCACAGTTTACGGCGTTACAGGCACAGCAGGACAACCTCAAGTACAGTATGTCGAACTACGCCGCAAGCCTTGTGGGAAAAACTCTTACAATGAATGCGCAGAGCGACGACGGAACGCTTTTATCGGGAGTTTGCACCGGAGTAAACATCAGCGGAAGCGATGTCAAGGTAGTGGTAAACGGAACGCAGTACGACTTGTCGGCGGTAAGAGGAGTTAAGGACACCGAGACCGTTACATCAAGCCACACGATATCCGAGGCGCTTGCTTTTGTAGGAAAAGAAGCAACGGCAAAGATACTGGGCGACGACGGAAAGTTCTACTACACGACAGGCATAGTAACAGCAGCTGAGATGCAGGACGGCGACGCAAAAATCGTGATAGACGGATATCTCTACTCGATAGACGAGATAGTACAGGTAAGCGAAACTCAGACAGATGGCTGAGAACAGAACTAAAAAGGCGGCAGTATTATGTTGATAAATGAACTCAAACTGCGGAATCTTCAGATATCCACAGGCAACGTAAACACCGCAAAGGCAGGGAATGCTGAAAAAGCCGCACAGACAACGGGCGGAACATTTGCAGAGGCTCTTCAAAGCGAGCTTGACGCAAGAAACTCGGCAGTGGGCTTTTCAAAACACGCAATGAAGCGTATAGAAAGCAGAAATATCGAGATACTCGACTCTGATATGCTGCAAAGACTTAACGACGGCATTGAGATAGCCGCGGAGAAAGGCAGCAACGAGACATTGGTACTCGTAGACTCAACTGCTTTTGTGGTAAGCGTGAAAAACCGTACGGTGATCACGACTATGTCACAGGATGACTTAAAAGGAAATATTTTTACGAATATCGATTCGACCGTAATTATGTAATACCGGACCGAAAGGAAGTATTTTCTGCCCCGAACGACAGACGGGCAGACGGCGGTCGGCACGATAGGAAAGGAAACGATCATGGTAAGATCATTATTTTCAGGCGTGTCGGGTCTTAAGACCCACCAGCAAAAAATGGATGTTATAGGTAACAACATCGCAAACGTTAACACAACAGGCTTCAAGACAAGCGTAACCACCTTCCAGGAGGTATACTACCAGACCAAGAAAAACGGCTCTGCAGGCTCTAATCTCCAGGGCGGCGTAAACCCCTCTCAGGTCGGCTACGGCACTAAGCTCGGTGCAATAGGTCAGGTAATGGGACAGTCCGGCTTTACCTATTCGGACAGCGTGTATGACTGTGCTTTATCGGGCGACGGCTTCTTCCAGGTAATGGACGAAGCAGGCAACATCTTCTATTCAAGAGCAGGCGTTTTCAATGTTGATAACGCAGGTAATCTCGTTGACTCAAACGGTAATATGGTGCTTGGTGTAAGCGGTGACGCTACGGGCGTTGACGCTTCGTCAAACAGAATAACCTTTGTAGTACCCGAAGTTCTTGATAATGAAGCTTCTTATTCAAAAACGATAACCTACAACGGCGGTACATATCCGCTTACCGTTTCCGCAGATACGGCTACCCCCGACGGAAACATATCGGTAGGATTTATAACAGGCAACAGCGATTATGCTTATATGAGCGGCAACAAGCTCGTTGTACAGCTCAATGAAAAGAACGACTATACAAGCCTTAACGACCTCGAGGACGCAGTTACCCGTGCCTGTGAAAACGGCGGTGTAAGCATTGAGGGCGTGCTTCCCCTTCACTTTGAACTTGATACCGTTCCTCCTGCGGCAGATATCCCTGCAACAACAGCTTCAAACACTATGAAACTCGAAGACGGCACAAACACTGCATCACTCACCTTTACAACCGTTAACCCCGGAGAATACGGAAATAACTTTACCGTTAACTTAAGATACTCCAAGAACGCAACCGCTACAACGGCAAAGTGGTCTGACAACGGTCTTACGATCAGCGTATGCGACGGCGCAACCGTTGCCGATATTCAGGCGGCTATAGATAAGGCGGCAGGCAGCAACGAAAAGTACCAGATGACCGTTACAAGCACAGACTGGGACGCAAATTCGGCAGGCAACCTTGAGACTCTTCTTGAAGTAGACGGCAAGATAGGTCTTTCGGGCGGTTCAAACAACTTCTTCTCGGATATGGCTGAGCTTCTGGGCAACATCAAGCTGACAGACGGCCGTGTAGCCGCTACACAGACGGTTAAAGACCTCGACAGCGTATACATCAACGAAGACGGCACTATCTACGGCGTACACAGCGTACACGGCATCATAATGCTGGGCAGAATCGATATCGTTACCTTCGACAACCCCAACGGTCTTGAGCAGATAGGAAGCTCCTACTGGAGAGAAACGCTGTCTTCAGGCGTGCCCCAGGTAAACATTGCAGGAGAAAACGGCTCGGCTTCTGTAGTATCGGGCGCTCTTGAAATGTCCAATGTTGACTTGTCGCAGGAATTCTCCGATATGATCATTACACAGAGAGGCTTCCAGGCTAACTCAAGAATCATTACAACATCCGATACTATGCTTGAAGAGATCGTAAATCTTAAGAGATAACTTAACAGGGCGTGCAGAGCCTTAACAGGCTCTGCATAACCGCCCGTTTATAAGGAAGGGAAAATATGATAATACTGACAAAGCTCAACGGGGAAAAGTTTATGTTAAACCCCGATCTTATTGAGATCGTTACCGAAAATCCCGATACGGTCATAACAACCAGTACGGGTCATTCGTATATTGTAGAGCAGTCGATGAACGAGATAATATCTCTTGTCAAGGAGTTCAAGCAGTCGCTGAGAAGAGCCCGTCCCGAGAGAAATATCTGATAAATTCCGGAAATATTACAGCCTCCGGCTGTGTTATATAAAAGCAGGAAGTACCTGCTGTGTACAGGAGGAACTTATTTTGAATATTACAATCATCATAGGCTGGGTCATCTCCTTCGGCCTTGTCTTGTTCGGTATATTTAACGGCGGTCAGATAGACTGGTTCATAGATGTAGCTTCGCTTGCTATCACGGTCGGCGGTACTATCGGATGTCTTATCGGTTCATTTCCGCTGTCATACCTCAAGAATCTGCCGAAATATCTGAAGCTTGCAATTCTCCCCAAGAAATTCAATCCTCAGAGCTACATAGAACAGATAGTTGAGTTTGCAAAAATAGCAAGAACAAAGGGACTTATCTCTCTTGAGGACAGCGCAAACAAGTGTACCGACCCGTTCCTTAAAGAAAGCCTTATGCTGATAGTTGACGCAAACGACCTTGACAAAGTAAGAAGTATGCTTGACGACGCTATCGACTTTATGTGCGAGCGTCACGAAAAAGGCAGACTCTTCTTTGAAAAAGGTGTATCGATATTCCCCGCATTCGGAATGTTGGGTACGCTGGTCGGACTGGTAAACATGCTTAAAGGTATGGGCGAGGATTCGAGCAACCTGTCAAACGGTATGGCTACGGCGCTTATCACGACCTTCTACGGCTCGCTGTTCGCCAATGTCATTTTCGCACCCATAGCCGCTTCGCTCAAGAACAGTCACGAGCAGGAACTGCTGTGTATGCAGATAATCGAAGAAGGCGTTCTTTCGATAGCTGCCGGCTCAAACCCCAGACTTATCCAGGAAAAGCTTGAATTTATGCTTGCACAGACGGATATCAAGAAGAAGGGCGACAGCAAATAACGGTTGAAAAAACTGCAAAAATATGATATAATAACCCCAGCCTAAAATCCGCTGAAAGCGGATTTTAAACACGCCTCAGCGTGTTTTTGCTACGCAACGGCTGAGAACATTTTACCATTAAATCCTTTTGCCTTACGGCAAAAGTACGGCGTTACCGCCGTGCCGCCTGACGGTGGCTTGATTTATGTTATAATATATCGGATATGAATAAGTACGGAAAGGCGGTGTAAATATGGCAAAAAGAAAAGCGGCAAGCGGCGAAGAAAAAGGCAACTGGCTTGATACCTATGCCGACATGGTTACGCTGCTGTTATGCTTTTTCGTGCTTCTTTACTCCGCATCATCGGTAGATGAAACCAAATGGCAGTACATATATCAGTCGTTCACCTCAAGCGGAAGCTACATAAACCCGTTTGTAATGGACGAACAGCCCAGCAATAATGCGGCGGATACAAACGGCAACGCCGAATCTCCTCCGAATACCCAGAACGGCGGAACGACTTCCGAAGAGATCGAAGGCCTTCCGTCAGATTTCAACGAACTGTACACTTACCTTAAAACAACAACGGATAAGAACGATCTCGGACAGTATGTTTATCTTGAACAGACTCCCACCAGAATTTTCATCCGTTTTGACAATAAGATAATGTTCGACGGCAACAGCGCCGTACTTAAAGACGAGGGCAAACAGGCGCTGAACTTATTTATGCCCGGTATAAAGGCTGTCAATAAGTACATAAAATCCTGCGAGGTATCCGGACACACCGCAAAGGCGGTCTCCGATGTAAACGACTGGGATCTGTCGGCGGCAAGAGCCTCAAGCGTTGTAAAGTATATGGATTACAACCGCTGTATCGACAGCGAAAAATTCACCGTTGAGGGCAAGGCGTGCTACACTCCAATAGCCGACAACGAAACGCCCGAAGGAAGAGCCGCAAACCGCCGTGTTGAGATAATGATAGTAAGAGCACAGCTCGACACTACTTCACAGGCAGTCATAGACGACATACTGAAGTATGAATACAGGCTCAACGGTGCAAACACCGATCCTTATGAGCGTGATGAAAACAACAACTCCGAAGTGGACAGCGATGTTGTAAACGAGATAATTGATAATATGGAAAACAAATATGAAGACGAAACCGGAAACGGCAGTTCGGACGGCAACCTGACAGGCCCCGTATATCAGCCTTCATATACCGGCATACCGACAGATATACTGACATCGGCACCTGCCGAAACAGCAGAATAACAGCACACAGAAAGGGGGCGACTTTTTGGCTGATACCCTCACACAAGAACAGATAGACGCGATGCTCTCAAGCGTGCTTTCCGGCGGCGACGCCTCAACGCTTGACACACACGAAGATAAAGAAGAGATCAAGGAATACGACTTCCGCACTCCCAAGAAATTCACAAAAGAGCAGATAAAGATACTTGAGCGTATTTTTGAGAACTACTCAAGACACCTGTCTTCTTATCTCACCGGACTTTTAAGGCTCTACTGCAAGGTCACTCTGGCAACAATAGAGGAGCAGAAATACTTTGAATTCAGCAACGCTCTTCCCGATTACACCATAATGGGTATCGTTGATCTCGGCATCGAAGACGACGATATAGAAGAGAGCAATGCGGTACTTCAGCTTTCAAACTCGCTCACCTTTACAATGATAGACAGAATGCTCGGCGGAAGAGGTTCATACCAGGACGCCGACCGTGATTTCACCGAAATAGAAATAAATGTAATGCGTGATATAGTCCTGCGCTTTACAAACCTTATGACTCCTGCCTGGGACGGATATGTTGACACGCATCCCAGCCTTGCGTCGATTGAGACAAACTCAAGAGTTATATCTGCGGCAGACGCAGACGAAACTATGATAATCGTTGCTATGGAAGTAACGATAAACGACTCCAAATCGGTAATATCCTTCTGTATGTCCGCTATCACGATGGATCAGATAATGAAGAAGTTCTCGGCAAAGTTCAGCTCCGGAAAAAGAACTGCAAGTCCGACAAAGGAAACCGAAAGAAAAGAAAACCTTATGTCTACGCTTTCTCAGTCTGAACTTACCGTTACTGCCGTGCTTGACGATACACAGCTCACACTCAAAGATGTGCTGAATCTTCAGATAAACGACATAATTCCCCTGAACAAACCGATAACCGACAATCTTCAGCTGAAAATCGGCGCTACACGCTGGTTTGACGGAAAGCTGGGCACGCTAAACGGCAAAAAAGCGTTCAGGATAGATAATATACTAAAGAATTGAGGTAAGGTAAATGGGAAAACTGACCGCTCTGTCGGATATGCAGCTCGACGCTATCGGCGAGATAATGAATATCAGTATGGGAAGTGCGGCAACTGCCGTTTCCGAGCTGCTCAACGCTAAAGTCTGGATCACTACCCCACAGGTAAGCGTTGTTCAGGCGTCACAGCTCAACTACGGCCGCTTAGAGCCGGCAATATGCGTAAAGATCGAGTATATAAAAGGCCTTTCGGGTTCAAACCTGATGATACTGAAGCAGGACGATGTCCAGCTTATACTCAATCAGCTGATGGGAAAGCCGCCTGTTATTTCGCCGGATTTTGAGTTTGACGAACTGAATATAAGCGCAGTAAGCGAAGTTATGAATCAGATGATGGGCGCTTCTTCGACGGCTCTTGCGGAATTTCTCGGAATGGGCATAGATATATCAACGCCGTCTCCGTATATTCTCAGCGAAGTAAACATAGCCGATCTTCAGAGCTATGAGCAGACGGATATGGTAGCCTCGATAAACTTCGACCTTACCATAGACGGCGTTATAAAGTCGGAATTTATATCCGTGCTTGATATAGAGCTTGCCGCTACACTTGCCGACAGGGTTCTGGGAGGGGCAGAGTCTCCTGCTCCCGTTCAGCCCGAACCTGCTCCACAGCCTGCACCGCAGCCTGTGCCTCAGGCGGCGCCTGCCGCAAGCAATGAAGTACCTGTTCAGCCTGCTCCCATGCCGGCTCCTCAGCCTGCCGCACCGGTACAGCCTCAGCCGATGCCCGATATGTACGCACAGCAGTATTACGGCTATCCCAATCAGCCGATGTATAATCAGCCGATGCAGCCGATGATGCAGCCTCAGCCTGCGGTAAACTACCGCAACGCTCAGCTTGCACAATTCGACAACTTTGAAACACCTCTGGGAACCGAGCAGAAAGAAAACCTTCAGCTGCTGATGGATGTACCTCTGCAGATATCCGTTGAAATAGGCTCTACCAAAAAGAAGATAAAAGATATACTTGAGTTTTCGCAAGGTACGATAATAGAGCTTGAAAGACAGGCGGGAGCGCCGGTAGATGTCATGGTAAACGGAAATCTCATAGCAAGAGGCGATGTTGTGGTAATAGACGATAACTTCGCCGTAAGAATTACCGAAATAGTAAAATCGAAATTTATGGACAGCCTCGGAAAAGGCGAATAAATACACGGGAAACGAAAGGAAACCTTACACTTATGGACAAGAAGATCTTACTGGTAGACGATGCGGCATTCATGCGTATGCTTATCCGCAACACGCTGACAACAAACGGCTACACCAATATCCTTGAAGCCGCAGACGGTGAAATTGCGGTGTCTACATATACGGCAGAAAAGCCCGACCTCGTAATTATGGATATCACAATGCCCAACAAGACCGGTATCGAGGCTCTTAAAGAAATTAAAGCTATGGACTCCGGCGCAAAGGTAGTAATGTGCAGTGCTATGGGTCAGGAAGCAATGGTTGTTGAAGCAATAAAGCTCGGCGCACTTGACTTTATAGTAAAGCCTTTCAAGGCAGAGAGAATCCTCCAGACTGTCAAGAAGATACTCGACTGATGGAGTATGTTCAGCTTATATGCGCTCTTGTCGGCGTAATAGCGCTTATTTTCCTGTTCTTCTGGGTACTCAGAAAGGTAAACAAAGGCATCCTTACAACTGGCGGAAAACGGCTCAAGATACTTGACCGTGCATCACTTGGCGGTGAAAAATCCGTAGTTGTGGTAAGCGTAGCAGGAAAATGTATGGTGCTGGGTGTTACCGCCGGTAAGATAGAGAAAATAGACGATATTGAGCTTACGGAAGAAGAATATCTTTCCGAACTGTATCCCGAGGGCGAAAAGCAGGACGGCTTTTTTGCCGCTTTCAGCGACGCTCTCGCAAAGAATGTTAAAAATATGCGGAAGAATAAGGAGTCCGACAGCGTTAACCCCTCTCTTCCGAAGCCCAGCGAAGACTCTGACAGCGCTCAGAGCGAAAATACCGATGAGAGGAACACGGAGTCGAAATGACAAAAGCATTTGTTCTTTCAGTTAAAAAAATGTTTATCGACAACAAGCGGATATTTATCCGCTTTATCGTGTCTTTAACGGTATCTGTACTGCTTATAGGAGTTTTGTGCGGTGTGACGGCTTTTGCCGCTGAAGCGCCTTCGGACAACACTTCCATATCGGCTAACGAGTCGGCTCAGTCATCGGTGATGAAGGACCTTATCGGCGTTGACGCCTCGCAGTCGCTTGAAGTAATACTGCTTGTAACGATACTTTCGCTTGCGCCGTCACTGCTTGTGATGATGACCTCGTTTGCGAGAATAATCATCTGCTTCAGCTTTTTAAGATCTGCGATGCAGACGCAGTCCACTCCGCCCAATATGGTACTTACCGGTTTGTCGCTGTTTCTCACCATATTCATTATGTGGCCTGTTTTTGCCGAAATAAACGAAACGGCATATCAGCCGTATGCGGCAGGAGAGATAACGACAGAAGAAGCTATCGACCGTGCCGGAAAGCCGCTTAAGACATTTATGCTGAAGCAGACTACAAACGACGATATGCAGTTCTTCCTTAATCTGAAAGGACAGACTATCGGCGACGGCAGTACGGAGATAACTCTTGAGAACTACAGCGAGGAGCTTGGCTTTGAAACGGTCATTCCCGCTTTTATAGTAAGCGAGCTGAAACGAGCGTTCCAGATGGGATTCTTGATATTCATCCCGTTCCTTGTAATAGACCTTGTAGTTTCATCAACGCTGATGGCTATGGGTATGATGATGCTTCCGCCGGCTATGATATCTATGCCGTTCAAGATAATACTGTTCGTGCTGGTAGACGGATGGCAGCTGATGGTCGGAACACTCGTAAATTCATATAATTTGTAGCTTGACAATTCCTGAAGGGAGGGCTTGATTTGACACAGGATATAGCAATGGAGGTCTTTACCGCTGCGCTTACTCTTGCGCTTAAATTGGGACTCCCTGTTTTAATAGCCGCAGTTGTTATCGGTCTTATAATAGCAATACTGCAGGCGGCGACGCAGGTACACGAGCAGACGCTCTCGTTTGCTCCCAAAGCAATAGTAGTCGCTATTGTACTGCTTATGTTCGGCCCCTGGATGATGAACAGCTGTATTGAATTTTTTAACTATATCTTCGGACTTATGGCAACGGTCGGTGTAACATGACGCTAAGCGCAATATGGGAAATGATACTGAATAACTTCCTGGGCTTTCTGCTGATAATGTGCAGGGTATCGGGAATATTCAGCTTTAATCCGATTTTCAACCGTTCAAACTTTCCGATAAGACTGAGAGCGGGCACGACGATAGCGCTCGCCGTGCTCTTTGCCGCATCTATGGGCAGAATTCAGTATGAGCCGACAGGCATATTTATGCTTCTTTTCGATATGCTTAAGGAGCTTGGACTTGGGCTGATACTCGGCTTTATGGTAAATCTTGTGCTGACGGTCACAATATCCGCAGGTGAGATCATCGACTACCAGACCGGTCTTTCGATGGCGAGAACGATGGACCCTGCAACAGGCGTATCCATGCCGCTTTTTGCAAATGTATACTACTATATGTTCATTCTGTATTTTTTCCTTACAAACGGACATCTGTCGTATATAAAACTGTTCCATATCTCCTACGAAACTCTGCCGATAGGCTTTTCCGGCTTTACTGCGGATGTGCCCTGGGCGCTTGTAAACTATCTGTCAACGGTGCTTACGCTTGCGGTAAAGCTGGCGGCGCCGATAATAGCAATAGAGTTTATTACCGAAATCTGCCTCGGCGTGCTTATGAAGGCGGTGCCGACGATACATATATTTGCGCTGAATATTCAGCTTAAAGTGCTTATAGGCCTTGCGGCTATATTGCTTATGGCACAGCCCATGTCCGACTTTATCGAAAAACTGATGGATATAATGTGGCAGAATCTGTACGGTCTGCTGTCGATGATGGGCGGGTAGGAGAAGTAAATGGCAGGCGAAGAAAAAACCGAAAAAGCCACCCCGAAAAAGCGCAAGGATACCAGAAAAAAGGGCGAGGTGCTTCAGAGCAAAGAGGTCGCCGTTGCCGTGTTCGTGGTGGGAATATTCGCTTTTTTAGCGATATTCGGAAACTATATGTTCCAGATGCTCTTAAACTTTATGCAAAAGTCGATGATGTCTATTGACAACACGGGAGACACGGTCGAATTTGCGATGAGCGTATTCTGGAATATTGCGATAATATGCGTTTGTACGGTAGGACCTATCCTTGCTGTAGGCGTTGTGCTCAGCATACTCCCGGTCATAGTGCAGACAAAGGGACTTTTCAGTATGGAGGCAATGAAGCCCAAGTTCAGCAGGCTGAATCCCTTCACGGGTATAAAGAGGCTGTTTTCATTGCAGTCGCTGGTCGGACTTCTGAAAGGCCTTATCGAGATAATCGTAGTAGTCGCAGTCCTGTACTTTCAGGTAATGGACAGGCTAAGCGAGTTTAAAAAACTTATAGATACCGATGTAATAAAGATAGTTGCATATATCAGCGAAACGGCGATGAGCCTTATTGTGACGATATTCGTCATGCTCGTGTTCGTGGCGGCGGCAGACTATGTATTTCAGTGGTGGTCTTTTGAAAAGAAGCTGAAAATGTCAAAGCAGGAGGTCAAGGACGAGTACAAACAGCTCGAAGGTGATCCGCAGATAAAAAGCAAGATAAAGCGTAAACAGCAGGAGATGGCACAGCAGCGTATGATGCAGGAAGTGCCGTCTGCGGATGTAGTAGTCCGTAACCCTACTCACTATGCGGTAGCGCTTAAATACGACAGAGAAACGGCATATAAAGCGCCGGTTGTGGTGGCAAAAGGTACAGACGCCCTTGCGCTGAGGATCGTTGCCGTAGCCGAAGAGAACAAGGTATTTGTAACAGAAAACAGACCGCTTGCAAGAGGCCTTTACGAAGCGGTGGACATAGGACAGGAAATACCGAGAGAATTTTACACGGCAGTAGCAGAGGTGCTGGCTATGGTATATGAGGCACAGCA
>JAEDNF010000268.1 GCA_016302655.1 Oscillospiraceae bacterium
TGCCGTTATTACTCCCCGTGTTTATGACGAATATAAGATAATAGCTTATTCGTCTTTATTATCATTGTTTTCGGGCTGATTGTTGCCGCTGTCGGTAGTGGTTGCTTCCGCTTCGGAATCTTCATTCTTGCTGTCGGATGTTTCGGTGTCGGTGGCGGAGTCCTTACTTTCGCTGTCGGATTTTTCCTTTTGCTGTGCTAAATATTCCTCTATCGCCTTTTTCTTGATCTCTTCCTCATCAAGCTGTACGGCGGCAGGCCGCTTTATCTCAACGATAGTAACTATGAACTTGTACAGCTCAAACAGGAAGAACAGCGCAATAGGTATGATTATACATACAAAGAAGCCTGTCTTAGTCCTCAAAAAGCTCATTACCGAGCCGAAGCCGCCTATCTTAACGCCTGTCCACTTTCCGATAATGTCCGACGGATAAACTTCAACACTGTCCTTTACATCATTGTTATCGCCTTTTGTTACAAAGCTGACGCTTCCGTTGCGGCTGTTCACTCCGATTATCCTATGAGTGTTCTTGACCTTGTTGCCGTCTATTATTGTCCAGAAGGTGATAACATCATCCTTTTGGAGCTTGTACACATCGTCTATCTCACAGTCGATGATAAGGTCGCCCGATGAAAAGGTCGGTGACATCGAATCCGATTCGACCGTCAGCGGCATATATCCAAGCAGATTTGAAACGCCGTTGTTGCTGTCTGCGGTAAAAACGAGTATTGTCACAAGCAGTGCCAGTATAAGCACTATCCACGCCAAAACAGAAACCGTAATTTTTATTGCCTTTTTCATATTCATTTCCTTTATGTACTTTCGGTTATTCTGAAGTTCATTCCTAATTTCATTGTGCCGCCGATTATGTTGTCAAGACAATCGGGATCGTTTCCCTCCAGCCAGATAACCACCGTGTATTTATCCTTAGCACCGGGCTTGAAGCTGTCGGTATGCGTTGTCATCACAACGGTTGAGGCTTCAAACTCCTTGTCGCAGTCTTTCTCCTTGCCTGTGCCGTCGGATTTTGTCTTTCCGTAGACGGTTTTCTCGCCGTTTTTGTAGACTGCCACTCTTACTGCTTCGTCAACGCCTTTAGTGGTATGCTCCATTACCATCTCACCGTCATAGGCTACGGTATCGTCGCCCGAATTGATAAGATAGAAGGTATAGGCAATGTAGTTCTCGCCGTTATGTGCGCCGTTTATCTTATCCACATTTTCGGGTATATCCTCGCCGCTGATATTCGTTATATCGTACAGAATGTCGGCATTCAGCGACGCTATTGACTTTTCATACTCGGGAGTTTCCGATAAAGAAAGCCCCTGATTTATCATATCGTACTTATTGACCTTTACTGTGAATGTTCCGTATTTGTCGTAGAAGTACGAAGCCGCATATCCTATTGCCACAAGCGCAACAAGTATCACGATAAGTATGCTTATTATCCTTACTATGACCTTGTGCCGTTTGACCTCTTTTGCGGTGCGCCGCAAAGTAAGGATATCCGCCGCCTTATTGTGTGCCGACTGCTCTTCATCTATCGGATTTTCGTTTTCATCCGTTACGCTGTCAATGCCGTTTATATTATCTTTTTCCAATGCCACATCCCCATTCTTTGCGGTATTATGCTAATGTTTCGCTCTGCTCCTGCTCATGCTCCTGATTCTTTCTGCGGATAAATCTCTCCTGCAAGAAGCTGCCGGAAAAATCTCCCGTAGCAGAGCCTGCGCCGGTATAATAAGAACACTCAAATTCATAGAACTTTTCCGCCGTTTCGGCAGAAGCTACACCCGTTGCTATCGGCTCAGCGTCAAGATCCCTTATCAATGTGATGAGCGAACATATACAGGTGTCCGAGCGTTTATCCTTGCCGATCGAAGCGGTTATTTCCTCGCTCAGCATGACATATTCGGGCTCAAAGTCCGCAATCCTCATAAGCGGAAAAGAAGCTGCGTCAACGCCCGTTATCATAGTGTGAAAGCCTGCGTCTTTAAGCTTGCGGATAGATCTGCAGCAGCTGTCGTCATCGTCAAAAACGGAAGACGGAATCTCAAGGCATATCTTATTGTTCTTAGCCCCGACCATACCGGTAAACTCTGTAAGAATATTCGTACAGTCGCTTCTTCTGAGCAATCTGAGCGGTATGTTGACCGATATCCAGTCAAAGTCAAGCTCCCTGCCCGTAAATTTTTCCGCCGCCTTTATCGTCTGAAGCAAAGCAAGCTTGAACAGCGGTATGCATCTGTCGTCGGATTCCACTACAGGCATAAACCTCTCGGGCAGAAGCACTCCCATATCGGGAGCGTTGAGCCTTATACTGCTCTGATAAAAAGCCGCACCTTTTGTAAATGAATCAAAAATCGGACGGTATCTCATCTCAATGGCACGAAGACCGTTAACGGTTGTAGGGTTGTCCCTTATCTCTTCATTTTCAGCCATGAGCCTCACCTCCGATTATGTGTATTTGAATACAGTTATACATTTTTATTATACGACATATAGCAAATAAAGTCAACAGAAATCGACAAAAACAGAGAAGAATTACTGATTTTTATTAATAAAGGGAAATAAAAAATCCCACAGTATAGTGTGGGATTTTCAAGATATAATTTACGGTTAAATTACGGTGTTGCTTCAAACTGTCCCATAGAGAAT
>JAEDNF010000269.1 GCA_016302655.1 Oscillospiraceae bacterium
GGAGCAGACTGCTGAACGGTTTCGGGAGCGGCCTCAACATAAGCGATACCGTTTACTGCTGTGTTGTCCTGAGTCGGTGCCGTGCCTGATGCTTCGGCAGTCGGTTTTTTCTTTCCTTTTATCAGCTTTTTCAACAGCATTATTACCAAAGGTACGATAAAGCATACTGCGGTGTAACCTACCGTTATCCATATGATAGTAGCCGTATTGTTCTTATAAAGCTCAACTGTCGGAGTGAACCAGTAGGAAGACGATTTTTTGATGTATGCGTTTCGTGTTCCTGCCTCGATCAGAAGCGAACCGCCGCTGTAAATGCCGTCGCATGACCAGTTGTAAGTATCGGGCTCTACGCCTTTCAGTTTGAACTTGCCCGTGCTGTCGGTCTTTACCGTGAAGCAGTATTCGTCATCGGAGTAAATGTCGATGTCTTTGTCGGCAAGCTCCGTGCCGAAGTCAAGCATAGCGTCAACGGTGGTTATTATCTCTATCTGCTTGATAGAATCGATTATTGCGTCACCGACTTCGGAGGCGTCTTCAACGCCTACATACGCTCCGCCTGTATTTCCGGATATCTTCTTGAAGAAGTCTTCTGCGGAATCGCTTGCGTCGGCACCTATCGAATAAACGCTTATCATATCTAATGTAAGACCTTCAGTAGCTCTTTCGTCGGACGATTCGAAGTCTATTCCTATATCCGAACCGATGAGCTCCATCAGTACCTGCTTATAGGTGTAGTTGCTGACAGGCTCTGGGTCGTGCGGAGGTGCGTCGCCAAGCACAATGATTATCTTTCTTGCGTTCTTTCTCCAATCAAGCTTAGCCGCCTGCATAAGCGCAGATAAGAGAGTTTCTTCATCATCGCCGCCGTAGCCGAGATCAAGCTTGTCTATAGCCTGCTTTATCCTGTCATTGTCATTGGTAAATGAAAGTTGAACCTTGCTGGGGTAGTCTTCGGAATCATCTGTTCTTTCGGGGTAGTCACGATAGTCAATAAGTGCAACTCTGTAGTCGGCTGACTTTTCTGCGAGATTAGCAAGGATATCGGACATATTTTCTCTTGCGTTATCTATATCATCGCCCATTGAGCCGGTAGTATCTACTATAAAGCAAAGATCAAGTCCGTTGTTCTTGGATGCGATGACAGGTTTTGTTGTGCCGGACTCATCTACTGTACCAAGTGCCGCTTCAACGGCAAGCCTTGCATTTAAAAGACCGCTGTGGTCTTCGCCGTAATAATATCTTCCCTGTGCCGTAGAGCAAATTATATTCTTGACATCAGCACCCGACAGCGATGGATTAACGGCAAATACAAGCCCCGCCACACCCGTTACATGAGGAGTTGCCATAGATGTGCCGTTCATGCTGTCATAAGTTCCGTCGGCAATACAGCTGTAAACATCCATACCGGGAGCGACTATATCAACTCTGTCTCCGATATTTGAAAAGTAGGCATACTTAAGTACGGTTCTTTCGGATGTGGATCTGTCGTAATCTATGCCTACCGCACCTACAACTATCAATCTGTCAACAACCTCTTCTCTTGTCATCAGATTAAGAAAGTTGTTGTATTTTGCGAGCGAGCCTCCCGATTCTCCGTGCCAGCCGAATGCGATCTGGGATTTTTCCCACTCGGTCATATAGTCACGGTAACCGTACTGCTGACTGTCGTCTTTATAATATTCGGTTGAATTACTGTTTCCTGCGGCAACACAGATGACAAAGTCGGGCTTTCCAGCAGCCTGCCTGTCGGCAATTATGTTTGCAAGACCTTGCTCGGCAACTCTTGCGTTATTGGTAAGATAATTTATGGCATTGGAGTTGCCGTGACTTGCGGCAAAACCAATAAGACGGTTGGTGTTCTGACTGATATTTATTGCTTGCACATCCTGGTCTATCAGCGTTTTCAGCTGCTGAAGATAAGAATAAGCGGTAGAAAAATTCGAGTATACATTTCCGCTTTTGTCGGTGTAGTAACAGGTGGCATGGTACAGCTCGCCTTTGCCGCCCATTATGCCGGACACACCTTCATTGTTGTCAAAGCCGGCATTCATTGTTCCGCTGACATGAGTTCCGTGATCGCCTGCGGACGCAGAATAGGTATTAATATCTACTTTGCCGGTTGTATCGTTGATAAAAAGGACGCTGCTGTTCTTTACTTCAAGATCGGAATGAGTGCTTAGCGGCACGGAATCGATAAGACCTATGCGAACATTTGTCATTTTATCAAGATATCCCCACGCACCCGGAGCGTCGATAGCTTCAACACCCCAGTTGTGACCTCTGGGTACATCGACATTCCAGTCCTGCTCGCCTGCGTCATAGTTGTAGCGCCATTCATCGTTTGGAAAGTAGGCTTCTGCCTGAGGAGCGGTTTCTTCTTCGCTGTCGGTTGCAACTGTTGTTACGGTATTAAGATATGCACTTTCAATAAGCGAAGATGATTCAAGCTCGGATATTATTGATTTCAGCGTGCTGTAGGACTTTGACTCATTGAATATCAGCTTGTATGTCGAAATATCCGCCATAGACTCGTCTATTTCGGCATTATATTTTGCAAACAGCTCCTTTATCTCCTCTTTGTCGGCACCGTTTTTTGTAAATACTACTATCTCGTTATTTACATAGTACATTCCGTTGGACTCGTTCATATCTACCTT
>JAEDNF010000026.1 GCA_016302655.1 Oscillospiraceae bacterium
TACGACCACAAATGCAGAGACGCAGCGACGCAAATGACCGTATGCCACCATTTTGAAAAAGGCGGACGAAAACTTTTGTTTTCGCTCTCCTACATCTTTCGTTTATGCCCGCCGCTTCGCCACTCTTGGCGACTTCGAGATGCACGAAGTGGGGCAAACCGTTGCACAGAGGTGACAGCCTACGCACTTTGCACCGAGAAATACCGGCTTTGAAGTTGCCTTGTCAAAGTCAAGCGCCTGATGACCTGCGTCGTAGCAGGAGATATAACACCTGCCGCAGCCGATACATTTTGACATATCGAAGATAGGATATGTAACTGTATCTCTGTCAAGGCTTCCTGCGTCGGTCATATTCTTGTTGGCAAGTCCGACTACCTCGTTTATACGGCTGAAGCCTGCGGAAGTGAGCCAGCGTGAAAGTCCGTCAAGCATATCCTCTATTATCCTGTAGCCGTACTGCATTACCGAAGTAGTTACCTGAAGATTAGTACAGCCCATAAGGATAAATTCAAGCCCGTCACGCCATGTTTCTATGCCGCCCATACCGCTTATCTCAACATCTTTCAGTGTGCCGTTGCGCTTCATATCGGAGATAAAACGCAGAGCTATAGGCTTTACCGCCTTGCCCGAATATCCGCCGACCGCCGATTTTCCGTTTATGTCGGGCGTCGGCACAAAGCTGTCGATATCGACATTAGTAATGCTCTTAACCGTATTTATTGCGGCGATTCCGTCTGCGCCTGCCTGTATTGCCGCTATTGCAGGTATCTCCATATTTGTGATGTTAGGCGTCATCTTTGCGAGTACGGGGAGCTTCGTTCCTCTTTTTGCGGCGGCGGTATAGTGCTCTACCAATTCGGGATTTGTTCCGACATCGCTGCCCATACTGCGGCTTGTCATCTGAGGGCAGGAGAAATTGCACTCGATGATATCAACGCCTGCCTCTTCGGACAGCCGTGCAAGCTCTGTCCATTCTTCCTCATTCTCGCCCATTATGGAGGATACTATCACCTTGTTCGGATAGTTCTCTTTCAGCTTTTTCAGAATGGCTAAATTCTCTTCAAGCGGATGGTCGGATATCTGCTCCAGATTCTTAAAGCCTATATACTGCGTCGATTCTTTGTTCAGAATGTCAAAACGGGGAGATACCTCGTTCATCTTCGCAAAGCCTATGGTCTTGTATACAACGCCTGCCCAGCCCATATCAAGAGCCTTTGCACACATATCATATCCGCTTGCCACTACAGACGAGGACAGGAAGAACGGGTTCTCACACTTTATGCCGCAGAATGTCATGGAAAGGTCAGCCTCCGGCTTAACATCCTTTGCGGCAGAAGCTATATATCCTGCCGTCTGCTTTATCTCGACAGGTCTGTCTATCTTTCCTCTTGTGCAGGCGGCCATGCAGGGTGCGTCACAGTCTTCACAGCCGTTAATATAAGCCTTTGCGCCGTTAAGGTTGTCAAATCGCAGAGAACGGATAAACTTGTCCGGCCTTGCACCCTTGGGACAAGCCTTTGTGCACTGAGGTTCGTGGCAAAGAAGACAGCGTGCGCTTTCTTCAATAGCCGTATTTTTTACGAATGGCATAATATCTCTCCTTTTCCTTCATAAACGCTAACGGTACTCAAAAAGCCGCACCACCTGATAAACGGGATAAGTGCAGCTTCCGATCCGGTTATTCAGCCGGTATTATAAATTGCCGCTTGAGCTTCTCTTGATGAACTTGCCCCAGCCACGCTCGCCTAAGAACTCGCCGTCCTTGAACACAAGCTTGCCTCTTGAATAAGTAGCCTCGGGATAGCCTTTTACCTTGACGCCCTCCCAGATCGTGTGGTCGCAGTCGCTGTGCATCTTGTCGTTGGTGATGGTAAATTCCTTTTCGGGATCGTAGATAACGATATCTGCGTCCTTGCCGACTTCGATTGCGCCCTTTGCGTCACAGCCGAATATCTTTGCAGGATTGTACGAGCAAAGCTCAACCGCCTTGTTGAAGGTTATCTTGCCCTCGTTTGCCGCTGACAGCATATAAGGATACATATTCTCGATACCTGCACAGCCGTTGGGGATCTTGGTGAAATCGTCCTTGCCCCAATCCTTTTCGTATGACTGGAACGGGCAGTGGTCGGTAGCAATAGTCGTGATAAGGCCTTTCTTGATAGCTTCCCACAGAGCAAGTCTGCTCTCTTCGCCCTTCATCGGAGGCGAGCATACAAAGTTCCTGCCGTCTGCTCTCTTATAAACATCGGAAGTAAACTCAAGGTACTGCGGACAAGTCTCGGCATATATCTCATAACCTTCGTCTCTTGCTCTCTGTACAGCCTCAACGCCCTCTTTGTTTGCAAGGTGAACGATGTACAGCTTTGAATCAAGACTCTTGGCAAGCTGGATCGCTCTGATATCCGCCTCGCCCTCTACAAATTCGGGACGGCTCATATAGTGATACCATGCGCTTGTCTTGCCTTCAGACAGATAGCGCTCGGTCAGCACGTCGATAAGCTGTTTGTTCTCGGCGTGTACCGATATCATAGCGCCGCAGGATTTAGCCTTTTCAAGCACTTTGTAGAATACGCCGTCGGTTACACCGAAGTCGTATACCATAAATACCTTGAAAGAAGATACGCCGTAGTTTACTGCGTCTTCGATAGTGTCGATAAGTCCGTTTGATACATCCTTTACCGCTACATGAAAAGCATAGTCAACAGCCGCATCGGGAGCGCACATTGCGTCACGGCGCTTAATAGCGTCAACCATCGATTCGCCGAAATCCTGTAAAATGAAATCAAATACCGTAGTTGTACCGCCGCAGGCTGCTGCTCTTGTGCCTGCGTAGTAGTCATCGGAGGAAATCGTTCCGCCGAAAGGCATTGCAAGGTGTGTATGCGCATCAATAGCGCCGGGAAGCACCATCTTGCCGCTTGCGTCTACTACTGTATCGGCGTTTGTGCCTGCGTCTGCGGTAATAGCCGTTATTTTGCCGTTATCTACGCATACATCGGCTTTAAAGGTCGCCGTTGGGGTTACGATAGTACCGTTTTTGATTATGAGGTCCATATTTACCTTCCTTTCCGATCATATCATTTTGTCAACTTCGGTCAGAACTTCGTCAAGTATTGCAAGGTTCTCTTTGAGTTCCTCTTCTGTGATTATCAGAGGCGGACAAACGAAGATGCAAGCCTCGTGTGAGTATGTATTGAAGCCTTTTTCCTTAAGCATACCGACTATCTTGCCCATAATGCCCTCGGGATCTTTGCCGAAAGGTACCAAAGGCTCGTGTGTTGCCTTGTTCTTTGTAAGCTCAACGCAGGAGAAGAGTCCGATATATCTTGCGTCGCCCACGCTCTCATGCTTTGCCTTGATATCTTCAAGCAGAGTGCCGAGCAGTTTGCCTTTTTCCTTGACCTTAGGCATGATGTTTTCCTTCTCGTAGAAGTTGAGGCAAGCAACACCTGCCGCACAGCCCAGAGGATGAGCAGAATAAGTAAGTCCGCAGTCAAGCTTGTGGTCGTCAAAGAAGTCTGCTATCTTCTGACTTACGATGACGCCGCCGAGAGGTGCATAGCCGCAGGTGATACCCTTTGCAAAGGTTATCATATCGGGCTCGATGCCCCAGTTCTGGCAAGCGAAATATTCGCCTGTTCTGCCCCAGCCTGCCATTACTTCATCGCATACCATCATTATGCCGAATTCATCGCATATCTTGCGTACGCCCTGTAAGTAGCCTTTGGGAGGAATGATGATACCGTTGGAGCCTGTTACGCTCTCCATAACGATAGCGGCGACTGCATCGGGATTTTCATAGATTATCTGGTCACGGAGCTGTCCGAGATAATACTCGGTAGCCTGTTCTTCGCTCTCAAAGGGGAACGGAGCGTGATACAGATAAGGATCGGTGAACTTTACAAATCCGGGTATACCGGGTTCAAGAGTGTATCTTCTGGGCTCGCCGGTCAGATTTCCTGCGCCGAATGAGCTTCCGTGATATGCACGGTATCTTGAGAATATCTTATATCTGCCCGTAACGAGCTTTGCTATCTTTATAGCGTTCTCGTTTGCGTCTGCACCGCCCAGAGTAAAGAATACCTTACCCATATTCTTAGGTGCAACATTAATTACCATCTCGGCAAGCTTTGAACGACAGTCAATAGCGTATGCAGGGCTTATGTAAGCAAGCAGTTCAGCCTGCTCCTTTATGGCGTCAATGATATCCTTGTTACCGTAGCCGACATTAAGATTTACAAGCTGGCTTGACATATCAGCCATCTTCTTGCCGTCTGCGGTGTAGTAATAGATACCCTCCGCCTTTTCAACAACTGCGGGATTAATCTTTCCCTGTGTGCTCCATGAATGGAGATTGTACTTCAGAGAGGTTTCCTTTACCTCTTCTGCGTTTTTGAATCCGTATCTCATTTTATTTATTCCTTTCTTTGTCCTTTATCAGAAAACACTTCTGTATATCGTTTCTATTTCGCTTACCGTAGGCACTCTGGGGTTGTTCGCCGTACTGCCTGCCGCAAAAGCGTCCTTTGCAAGCGTCGGTATCTTATCTTCGGTGACGCCCTGAGATGAAAGCAGTTTCGGAAGTCCGGTTTCATCCGCTATTGCGGCTATCGCTTCAACCGCCGCAAAGCTTGCTTCGTTTACCGACAATCCCTCAACATTCTCGCCCATTGCTATCGCTATGTCACGGAACTTCTCGGGACACGACGGGCGGTTATATTCCATTACAGCGCTTAAAAGCATTGCATTTGCCAGTCCGTGAGGAATATGGAACCACGCTCCCAGCGGTCTTGACATTGAATGAACAAGCGCTGTAGGCGCACTGCATATCGCTATGCCTGCATATAATGCCGCAAGCAGCATATCCTCTCTTGCCTGCTCATTTCTTCCGTCAAGGACGGCAGGTATAAGGCTCTTTGAGATAAGCCTTATCGCTTCAAGCGAATACATCTTTGTCATGGGAGAAGCATTTACATTTATATAGCTCTCTATAGCGTGAGTCAGCGCATCCATACCCGTCGCCGCCGTCATAAAGGGAGGCAGGGACTTTGTTATTTCAAAATCCAGTATAGCCGCTTTCGGAATTATGCCGTCTGACGACAGAAGCATCTTTATGTTTCTGTCGGTGTCGGTTATTACCGAATATCTTGTTGCCTCACTTCCCGTACCTGCCGTTGTAGGTATCGCTATGATCGGGATAGAATCTTTTTTCGGGGCTGTCTTTTCGTAGTCGGTGACTTTTCCTCCGTTTGCAAGGAGCATTCCTATTCCTTTTGCCGCATCAAGAGGACTTCCTCCGCCTGCCGCAACTATTACATCACAGCCGTTCTCTTTTGCAAACGCCGCACCCTCGTCAACATCTGCCGTTGTGGGATCAGAGCCTACACGGTCATATACCGCACAGGAAACTCCGGCTTTTTCAAGGCTCGATACGATAATATCAAGCACTCCGCTTTTTCTCAGCGATCCTTTGCCGCATACAAGCATTGCCTTACTGCCGTATTTTGCGGCCTGTTCTCCGACGGCGGTCACGGTGCCTTTTCCGTAAATAATCGTCGGAGGTGATCTGAATACCACTTTTATACCCTCTTTCCTTTGCTTTTAAAATGTACTTTATCGGGAAAAGCTACAGGGCGGCACAAAACCTTCCGTCCGCCCTGACGCCTTTCCCGATCGCACGAACTACTGCCCGTGCGATACATAATGATCACTTTTTCAGCTCTTCTATGACTTCATCCATCATATTTTCGCTGAATACCTTGTAGCCTGCTTTTCTCAGATACTCTACCGCAAGTCCCTGACCTTCCTTTATCGTATCGGTAAAGGTTCCGTCATAGATATGCGTGCTTCCGCAGGAAGGACTGTCCTCTTTCATAATGCAAAGAGCAACATCGTTTTCCGTTGCAAGTCTGAGTGCCTCCTTTGCGCCTGCCGTGTATTCTTTGGTGCAGTCGCCGCCTACGCAGCTCATCACCTTATCGCCTACACGCTGGCAGTCCGGGCGGGGAGTAGGAAGCCCTCCGAACACCTCGGGGCATACCGGTATCAGTCTGCCCTCTTCTTTCCATTTAAGAAACATCGGATGCAGACACGGCGTATCGCCGTCGTCATAGCGGCAGTGCCAGCCGAAAAGACAGCCGCTTACAAGTATTTTCTTTTCGTTCATATTTACCGCCTTTCAGAATGTAGAGTTCTTATTTGCAGTGGATTAATTCGTTTAAGCCGACAAACTTACTTTGTAAACTGGCTCTTCTTGTAGCACAGTACAAGACCGGATCTCTGATATACCTGAGCTACTTCAACAAGCTCCATGCCGCCTGCGTTTGCGTTGATAAGGTTGGATACCCATGTTACGCCGAAGTCAACAGTACCGTTGTTTACTGCAACTGTCTCGGATACATCACCGCCGCCGCTTACGATTTCTACATTAAGACCAACTTCCTTATAGTAACCCTTGTCAAGTGCTACATAATAACCCATGAACTGTGACTGAGGAAGCCATTTGAGCTGGATTTTTACATCAGACTTTTCAACAGCGCCGCCGTCATATGTCAGATAATCCTTTGAACGAATGTCGTCAAGGGTAAGTGTCTGGAGCTTTTCGGCAGCTGTGGCATCATCGATTTTGATGTACTGCTTTGCAAGGTCGAGAGTCTGCTGAATGGCTTCATCATCCATCTGACCTACATTTGCGGCAGGCACTGAGTTACCTTTTGTATCTGTAGTAACAAGCTTAGCAACTTCGGAAGCCATATACTTCTGGTGATCAGCAGATACGGAAGAACCGTACTTGAATACTATTTCAGCTGCCTCGTCGGGATGCTCACAAGCGTAAACCCAACCTTTCATAGAAGCTGTTGTGAATGCCTTTACAGTATTGGGATTAGCCTCAGCGAAAGCCTTTGTACAGAAAAGCATATCCTCAAGCATTGCAACGCCTTCATCGTTCATATCGATAACACCGATCTCGTCGCCGTAGCCGTAACCGCCGTCATAGCTGTTCTTGATAAGACCAAGCTCGTTATATGTCATAGCCGATGCGAGTGTTATTGTATCCTGGTCGATCTGATCCATCGTGAAGTCCATCGTGATATAATCGGTGGGAAGACCGTATTTTGAGAGCAGAGCCTGGATCTCGTACTCGTTGCCGAGTCCCCAGTTGCCGACTTTGTTTTCGCCTGAAGCCTTCTTGATGATTTCTTCATCGCTCATAAGGCCTGCACTTTCGGAGCTTTCTGTGCTTGCGTCAGCCGAAGCCTCAGAACCTACCGAGCTTTCTGTGCTTGAAGTGCTTGAAGCGCTCTCGCTTGAACAAGCGGTAAATGCCGCTGTCAGACAGCTTGCTGCGAGTAAGGCAGCTAAAATTCTTTTGTTTTTCATAGTCTTTCATCCTTTCTTTAATATACGGGTTTTAGTTTTTTACCGCCGTATCATCTCTGCGGCGGATCTATCTGAAACCGCCTATCTTGCTCGGCGGTTTTTCAGCACGATCGATTCTACTATCAGCATAATAACATACATCAGTATGCCCATTGCACAAGCGACTGCGATATATGCCCACGCTGTCGGGAACTGGCCTTTAACTATATTTTCTCTTATCTGCCGTCCTACTCCTATAACCTGCTCGGCGAAGTATTCGGTTACCACAGCGCCTATGACGCAGGACGGAACGCTGACTCTTAGAGCCGTGAAGACATAAGGCAGGGAGTTCGGCAGTCTGAGCTTGAAGAACATCCTCAGCTTGCTTGAACCGTAGGAGGCGAACAGATCCTCCGAGAAGGGTTTTACCTCTGTCAGTCCTCTGTAAGCGTTGACGCTCATTGAAGCGGTACAGAAAATCGTAACCGTGATTATCTTGGCTACCGTACTTCTGATATCAACAACGCCGGAAAGATTTCTTGTCCAGTTGTTGATAACGGGAGCAAGTGCAACCAGAGGTATCGCATTGAATGCGGATACTATCGTAAGGCCGCCCATTCCCCATTTCTTGAATACCGCACCGGCAACGCCGATCAAGTATCCCAGTATCGAGCCCAGAACCAGTCCTCCGAGTGCAACTATCAGAGTGGATGTTATCTGAGGTATCATGCCTGTGAAATTATCCGAGATTATCGAGCCTATTCGTGTCGGAAGAGGAAGTATTATCTCGTCTGTTCCGAATAAAGCGTGCAGAACCTTTGTCTGCCAAAGCGTGAATATGATCACTCCGAACAGTACGGGCAGACCGACTGTCGTTAATACATTCTTAATTGCTTTGCTTTTCAAGTACAATCAGTCCTTTCCGTTGTTCAGTTTCTTTATTTTGCGCTTTGAAGGAGATATTGCTCTTTCGATCACTCCCATGAGATAGAAGCTCAGCACTCCTATTACTGCGCTGAATATTACTATGTCCCAGAATACGAATCTTGTCATAGAGCCTTTCAGCGACTGCGACAGCATACATCCAAGTCCGTTGCCGCCCTGGAGCGTATCAACGAGGATAGAAGCCGTTATCGCCATAGGCGCCGATATCTTAAGTCCCGTGAAGAAATATGACATAGCCGACGGGATAAGCATTTTTACATAAAGCTGAAATTTGTTTGCGCCGTAGGATTTCATCAGCTCGTGGCGTTCTCTTCCCACCGACTTGAAGCCTGCAAGAGTGTTTGTCGATACGGGATAGAAGGTAAGTATTGCGGCTATCACTATTCGTGCGCTTGAAATGTCGCCGGTTATTGAAAGTACGATAGGCGCCATACCGAGTATCGGTATCATCTGAATTATCATCAGATACGGAAAAGCTATCTTTTCAACTATGTGCGACAGATGCATAAACAGCGCCAGCGCATATCCCAGAAGCATACCGATAACAAAACCTATAAGCGCTCTTGACAGCGTTTCTGCCGCACTTGAAAATACAAGCGTCGCTATCGTGTCGCCCGAGCCTGTTATCGGCTTCGGATCGAAGAACGAGCCGATTATCTGATACAGGTGAGGAAGAACATTTACCGGAGTACGCTGTGTTGCGCCGACGATAAATGCGCATATCTCCCATATCACTATAAGTCCCAGCACCCATACGGCAGTTACTATGCCTTTGGATGATTTGATTTTATTCAACATTACTAACGCTCCTTTCGGTCATATACCCTCGAAGCTGTTTCTTACCTTTTCGACCAGAGCCGCAAACTCGGGAGTGCCTCTCATTTCGGGCGTTCTCGGTCTGGGAAGGTTGACATCCACTATAGCGGAAAGTCTGCCGGGGTGAGGAGACAGTACGCATATCCTGTCGGACATATATACCGATTCGGATATATTGTGCGTTACGAAAAGAACGGTCTTGTTCGTCTTTCTCCATATATGAAGAACATCGTCGTTGAGCTTTTCTCTTGTGAACTCATCAAGCGCCGAGAACGGCTCGTCCATCAGCAGAATGTCGGGCTGTATAGCAAGCGCTCTTGCTATGCCTACTCTCTGCTGCATACCGCCCGAGAGCTGTCCGGGATAACTGTTGCCGAACTCTTTAAGTCCTACCAGCTCAAGCACCTGCTCTATACGGCTTGCCTGCTCCTCTTTGGGAACTTTCATCATTTCGAGCGGAAGCCTTATATTCTTTCTTACCGTTCTCCAGTCGAGAAGTACGGGATTCTGGAATACTATTCCGAACTTCTGTTCAAGTCTTGTTTCTTTCGGAGTCTTTCCGCATACCGTAACTTCGCCCGATGTGGGAGTAAGAAGGTCGGATACTATACGAAGAAGCGTAGACTTGCCGCAGCCCGAAGGGCCAAGCAGGGAGATGAACTCGCCTTTCTGTATATCTATGCTTACATCTTTGAGCGCCTGTACCGGATTGCCCTTGCTGTCCGAAAACACCATGCTGACATTCTTGACCGATATCTCGGGCACATTAACTTTTTCGCTCATAATTAGCACTCCTTTCTTTTCCGTTTTGCAAGTCTTTTCTTTTTATTCCTGCAAAACTAAAACGGCACAGATGGTTTATCTGCGCCGTTGCAAGTTCATTGTCGTTTTTATTCATTTGTTTTCTCTTGGTGTGCTTGCATTATACCACGCTTAATTCCGCATTGCAATAGCATATTTTACGAATTGTGCAGACTGCTCAAAGAAACACATTTCTTTTGTGCTGAAGTTGAAATTTGCAATATTCGCTTGACAATGTTGCAAAAATATGTTATACTCTTGCTATATTAAGATGAAGTACGCCGCCAGTGAAGCCGGATAACGCAAAACCGGCGGCGGCTTTTTTATTTGCCTTTAGTAAGGAGGCGAGGATGTGTCAATTACAGTATCAAAGCTATGTGCAAATGCACAGGCGAATTATGTAATGAAGCTTATTGCCGGAAAAGCCGGTCTTAACAATTATGTCAGGTGGGTACACCTTATAGAGAATGCCGATGTTTCTCCGTTTCTTCACGGCAACGAGATGGTATTTATCACGGGAGTCGGTATCAACAGCGAAAGTCACTTGATGTCCTTTGTCGAAGAGCTGACGGCAAAACGATGCAGTGCGCTTGTCATAAACACGGGTAAATATATAAAAAGTATACCCGAAAGCGTCAAGGACTTCTGCGACATAAACTCCCTGCCGCTTTTCACGGTGCCGTGGGAAGTGCGACTGATAGATATCACCTACGATTTCTGCCACAGGATAGTTACCGGAGAAGAAATAGAAACGGCACTTGCTACCGCTCTTCGCAATCTGATATTCTCCCCCGAAAACGAATCCGGCTACAAGCCTACGCTTGAACGGCGGGGATATTATCAGGCGATGGACTATTGCATAGGTATATGCAGTATAAAAAGCACGCTCAGCGAAGAAGATATGAAAAAAGCCGCACTTGCGGATATGCAGAAGGTGCTTAACACCTGCGGAAAGCAGTTCAGCTTTTTCTTCCAGGACAAGAATCTTGTGCTGGTCTGCCCCGACTGCAACGAGCAGGATGTAAGGCAATTGTTATCGGCTTTTGACTCCATACTTACATCAAGAAATAGCGATATTTCGATAACCTGCGGAATAAGCCCGTCAAAGCAAGGGTACAAAGCGATATCCGACGGATACCGCAAGGCAGTTATGGCGCTGAGAGTCGCTTCGCTTCACGGCAGTAAATGCACAGGCTACAGCGATATGGGAATATACAAGCTGCTTGTGCATATTAAGGATACTTCGGTACTGCACGAGATATATGACGAAACGCTCGGCGTACTCGAAGAATTTGACAACACCAACGGCACAGACTATATGGACACGCTGAGATGCTATCTTGAAAACGACAGCAGTGTACAGGAAGTCGCACGCATTATGTTTGTGCATCGCAACACGGTAAACTACAAACTGCGGCGGATAAAGGAGATACTCGGCTGTGAGCTGAACTACGAGGACAAGCTGAGGCTTATGCTCTCATTTTTTATAAAGGAATTTCTGTAGGATGTGCCCCGGTTTAAGTTAATTGTGCGCCGGCTTGTTGAACAAACGCTCCGACACAGATATAATATAGACATTAACAGTTCTATAAAAAGAAAGGAAGGATATTTCCATGACAGCACCTTATGAAAACGCAGAATTTATTGAACTCGGTACTATTATGCCGCCCGAAAAATTCAGGACGGTACTGCCCGAGGACAGAGACGCTCCGGGGGGACTTACCGAGCAGAAGGTGATAATAGAGTTCCGCCGCAACTCGCCGATATACTCGCAGTTACTGCCTTGCTTCAGAGGAGCGATGTTCGTATACGGCTTTTTACGCAGAGGAAAGGGACTAAGAGCCTTGATCGGCGAAAAGTACGACGAGATAAAAGACAAGCTGAAGGTTTCTCTTCACGAATGGGAAGATAAATTCCTGCTTGATTTTTATATCGATGATACATACTCCGTGTCATATTTCGTAAAAACGGAAGATGTGCTTTATCTGCTGAAAAACTGCAGAAATCCGCAGATAACGA
>JAEDNF010000270.1 GCA_016302655.1 Oscillospiraceae bacterium
TTTATTAACGATTTCGACAAATTACAACGATTTTTCTTCATTTTATAACACTTTTGATTTATTTTATAACACTTTTATTGCATTTTGTAACACTTTTGCTACGTTTTATAACACTTTTTATGATTTTGTAAGAATTATCTAAAGGTGGTGTTTGAAATATTTGATAAGAAAAGTGTCAACATTTTATATAAGAACAGGCTGCAACTGTGTGCCGTCGAGTGCGGCGCAGGCGGCTTCGGGAATCAGCGAAAAATCTGCGACCAGAGAGCAGGGCTTTTTCAGCGGATCGTCCTGCCCCAGAGGCACAAAATAGTAATTGCGGCAATTCATAAGAAAGCCTATATTCTTAAACGAGCCTGCAAGCGCATCATTTGTAGCGCAGGCTACCAGCACCGGTTTTCCGCCTCTGAGATGGCTTTTTACCGCCATAGTGACGGGAGTATCGGTTATGCTTCGAGCAAGCTTTGCCATAGTGTTGCCGGTGCAGGGGGCGACAATCATAATATCGGTCAGCTTCTTAGGACCTATTGGTTCGGCGTCTGAGATAGAAAGTATAACCCGTTTGCCGCATATATTTTCTGCACGCCTGATATGCTCCTGCGCCGTGCCGAAGCGAGTGTCGGTAGTGCCGGCGTTAAAGGACATAATCGGCAGTATGTCACAGCCTGCGTCACGAAGCTCCTGCATTGCCGAGAACGCCTTTTCAAAAGTGCAGAACGAACCGGTCATACAGAATCCGACTTTGACATTTTTAAGTTCGGTTGTCATTACTGCCGCCCCCTTCATCATAGTTATTAAGTATATCAAGCACCGAGTCTGCCAGTATTTCACCTGCTGTTTTCGGCGCGGTCTTTGACGGAAGTCCCTGAGCGTTTATCACTCTTGTGCGGATTTTTGCCATAGAGTCCTTATCGATTCCCGACGCCGAAGCAAGCTCTATATATACGAAGTCGTCGGACATAGCCCTAAGTTCCTCGTCATGCAGTACGGCGCACGGTACGGTATTATAAATAAGCGTTACCGAAGGCAGAATATTGCACAGCGATTCAAACCCGACGGCTCGACAGCCCAAAGTTTGCGCCTGAACCCGTTTTTCACGGCTTCTTGCCGCTACCGTAACATTACATCCAAGAGCGACAAGATATCTTGCAAGAAGCGAGGCTATCCGTCCGAATCCGAGCACCAGCACATTCTGCCCGAGCATCTGCACAGGCGTAGCGTTTATCCCGGCGGCAAGCGCTCCTTCGGCGGAGGGAACGGCATTTTTCAGCATTACGGCTTCATCCCGGTAATAGTCCTCGCATAAAAGAAAATTCTCGCCGCAATACCGCTGAAGAGGCACTCCGACAAGTCCTCCCATGACAATTCCTCCGGGCTTTACAAATGAGGCAAGCGATGTTATAGGTATAGCTCTGTCACACAGAGGAGCGTTGATGTTTATCCCGTCACGGCTTGCCGGAAGGCCGAGTACGGCGGCGTCGCACTTACCGTCGGGGAGCATATCCTGTGCGCTCAGTCCGTAGGTGTATACATCGTGGTATTTGACAAGCTTTGCGGCGGCATATTTAAGACGGTCGTCTCCGCCGAGTATCAGAAGTTTCATCCTGCACCTTCTTCTTATGATTATTACTTATGAGTACGCTGATGCAAAAAGCAGATATTTTCGGTCTGACAGCGGTTTCAGAGCTGAAATGCTGTAATACCGTTACATTTTCGCTATCATATTGTATGTTTTTTCGGTGTTTTTTGTGAAGAAAAGCGAATTGATGCTAAAAGCACTTGTTTTTTCCAATACGATATGGTATTATATGCAATAAGGGGAAAGCCCCCTGATAAAGTTGTTGCCGTATGGCGGCAAATACAGAAAGGATCTAAGAGAAATGGCTACTAAGAAGACAAATACGACAGGAACTAAGACTCCCGTAGCTGAAGCTGTTAAGACTGAAGCTGTAAAGGCTGCTGAGGCAAAGACCGACGCAGCAGTAACAAAGGCACCCGAGAAGAAGGCTGCAGCTAAGCCTGCTGAAAAGCCTGCTGCAAAGCCTGCTGAAAAGCCTGCTGCAAAACCTGCTGCAAAGCCCGCTGCAAAGAAGGAAACAAAGAAGGCTGCTCCCGCTAAGAAGCCTGCCGCAAAGAAGGAAGTTAAGAAGGCTGCTCCCGCAGAGCCCGACAAGGTTGCTCTGGCAGATATGGTAAGAGCAAAGTTCGAGAAGAAGGACGTTTCCAAGATCGGCGAAAAGATCGCTATCGAGATCAAGGCTTACGGTGAAAAGGAATACTACATTTATGTTCTTATCGAAGACGGTAAGGTAACAGTTGAGCCCTGGGGCTACATCGACCACGATGTACATATCGATATGCCCATTGCTGATGTTGTTGCAGTAATAAACGGCAATTACGATTTCAAGGCTAAGGCGCTGAGCGGTGATTTCTACGCAATCGGCAGTCTTACAAAGCTGATCAAGGCAGGAGAGGCTCTTCTGTAATATTGACCGGTTTATCGGCAAGAATAATATAGAAAAATTGCAGGCGTAATAATTAAAATTTATTACGCCTGTGTGTATATGTGTGATAATTTCAAAATGAAGAAAACGGTAGGGAATACATCAGAATAAGGACAGGTACAGATA
>JAEDNF010000271.1 GCA_016302655.1 Oscillospiraceae bacterium
CTCTGTGTTTTCTTCTGCTAAAATATGCTTGTCATCGTCAACAAGTAAAAGTGCAGAAGATTTTTCTTTCACATCAACATTATCATCCGCTATCAGATTCATTCCTTCAAATGCTTCTATATTTTCTTCTGAGCGATCAACAATAACTCCGCCCTCTTTTATTTCAACCTTGACAAATCGGTATTCTTCTTTTGAACAACCCGAAATTAAAACTGAAACAATCGATAAAATTATAATAGAAAATGCGGATAGTTTTTTCATCTATTCCCCCCGAAAAAAATTTTATATAACCATTTTACAATAAAAAGGCAATACAGTCAAGCCCTCTCAAAAGTATTATACACACTATTTGTATAAGCAGAGGATGTCGAAACGGAAAAATAGTAAAAAGAGGAAATTAGATATATCAGCAAAAAATCCACCGAGCGAACTGACTTTAGGATAAACCAAAGTAGCCGCCCGGCGGAAATGCTATAGATACTGCTATAAAAATTCCTTGACTTGATAATGTATTCTGATAAAATTACTTAACCATATCGCTGTTGTTTATAGCGGAAACGAGAGCGCTTACGGAACTGTTAATGATATCTGTATGGATACCTGCACCCCATGAGGAGTTTCCGTTGCTGTCGCATATCTCAACATAAGCGGCAGCTTTTGACTTAGAACCAACCTCAATAGCGTGCTCGTTATATGTCACTATCGTATAGGATAATCCAAGACCGTTCTTTATTGCATCGCTCACAGCGTCAAGACGGCCGTTACCCAAACCTGTCAGTACAGAGCGTTCACCGTTGCGCTCAACCGTAACGGTAGCGCAAATGCCGTCACTTTCCTGCTTATAGTGTGCTTCGCAGATTCTGAGATTAGTTTCTATGTTTACAAAGTTTGTAGTGAATACTTCGTATACTTCATCGGGAGAAAGCTCCTTGTGCATGTGGTCTGAAACAGACTTGACGGTATATCCGACTTTTTCACGGAACTTCTTGGGCAGATCCACACCGAACTTCTGCTGCAGAAGATATCCTATACCGCCCTTTCCGCTCTGGCTGTTGATGCGGATAACATCGCCGTCATACTGTCTGCCGATATCCATAGGATCAATAGGCAGATAAGGAACTGTCCAGTGCTCAGGATCCTTTTCTTCACGCCACTTCATACCCTTTGCGATAGCGTCCTGATGTGAGCCGGAGAATGCGGCAAACACAAGTGCTCCGCTGTAAGGCTGTCTGTCGTATACCTTCATACAGGTCATCTTCTCGTATACTTCGGTGATTGCAGGAAGATCCGAAAAATCAAGCTGAGGATCAACACCGTGAGAGTACATATTCAGCGCAAGTGTGACTATATCAACATTACCTGTACGCTCGCCGTTGCCGAACAGAGTTCCCTCTATTCTGTCTGCTCCTGCAAGCAGACCAAGCTCGCTGTCTGCTACGGCACAGCCTCTGTCGTTATGAGGATGCAGAGATACAATAACATTTTCTCTGTTTATCATATTCTTGCACATATACTCAACCTGACTTGCGTATACATGAGGAAGCGACATTTCGACTGTTACCGGCAGGTTGATTATTACCTTATCATCGGGAGTAGGCTGCCATACATCAAGAACTGCGTTGCATATCTCAAGTGCAAACTCAGGCTCTGTACCGGTAAAGCTCTCGGGTGAATATTCAAACTTGAAGTCGCCGGGTGTCTTTTCTCTGTATTCCTTCAGCAGTTTTGCTCCGGAAACAGCTATGTCAATTATTTCATTCTTGGGCTTTCTGAATACCTGCTCTCTCTGTGCTACAGATGTAGAATTATACAGATGTACAACAGCGTGTTTTGCGCCGCTGAGTGCTTCAAAAGTCTTCTTTATGATATGTTCTCTTGACTGTGTGAGCACCTGAATAGTTACATCATCGGGGATAAGATTCTGCTCGATAAGAGCACGGCAGAACTCATATTCCGTTTCGCTTGCGGCAGGAAAGCCTATCTCTATCTCCTTAAAACCTATAGCGACCAGCACCTTGAAGAACTCCAGCTTTTCCTCAAGACTCATAGGAACTATGAGCGCCTGGTTTCCGTCTCTGAGGTCAACACTGCACCATACGGGAGCCTTGTCTATGTACTCCTTTTTCGTCCAGTCGAGACACTGCTCGGGCGGCATAAAATAACCTCTTGTGTACTTACTTGTGTTCATGTTACCTTTCATAAATGATGTCCTTTCCAAAATGGTTTGTTTTCCGATGCGGGCATTAAAAGTAATGAATATACACAAAACCCCGTCTCAATAAAGAGACGGGGTAAAACCTCGTGGTACCACTCTTCTTGACACAGCACAAATATGCTCATACCGTATCCGCTTATGCCACATCTATCAATGTGCTTCTCTGTAACGGGAGATCCCGTCGCAGCCTACTCTACTGTTCAGCCACGCGGCTCTCAGGCGAGCTATTTCCGAACTTTAATATCGTCTTGCACCATACGACGACTCTCTGAAAATAAACGATCGGCTTTTCTCCTGATCAATGCCTTTAATTATTAACAGCTATATTATATCCCATAAAAAACCGTTTGTCAATACCTTTTTTAAAATTATTCTCCAATCATATCCAGAAGCTGTTG
>JAEDNF010000272.1 GCA_016302655.1 Oscillospiraceae bacterium
TATACACTATACCGACGGTCTGCGCTTTGTCCGCAGAAAACAGAGCGAGTACGACCTCATTATCGTGGACTCGACCGATCCTTTCGGTCCGGGCGAGGGCTTATTTACTCCCGAATTTTACGGCAACTGCTACAATGCGCTGACCGACACGGGCGTACTTGTAAATCAGCACGAAAGTCCGTTCTATGTAAATGACGCAAAAGCGATGTGCAGGGCGCACGAGCGTATAAAATCCGTGTTCCCCGTGTGTGCTGTGTATCAGGCACATATCCCGACCTATGCCAGCGGCCACTGGCTGTTCGGATTTGCCAGCAAGGGACTCGATCCGATAAAAGACCTTGACGAAGAACACTGGAATGCGCTCGGCATAAAGACAAGGTACTATAACACAGAGCTTCATAAGGGCTGCTTTGCACTTCCGAATTATGTAAAAGAGATGCTTGAAACGGGGGATGTGCTTTATGTGCGCCGCTGATTTCAAATCGGCGTGTAAAAAAGCCGGAATTGCGCTGATAGTGATATTTGCCGCAAGATGTCTTGCAGACGGTGCGGTGTATCTTATCGGACTGTTGATGAATGGCTGCAACAGACAGCTTGTATCTTTTCTGCAGGAATTGGCGAGCATACTTATCTTGTATGTAGGCGCAATAACGGTTACTGCAAAGGCGCTCGGACACAGCTTTGATAAAACCATTTACAATAAGCCGAAGAGGTTCGGAAAAGCAATATCGTGGTTTGTGCCGGTTTACGGTGCAGGTCAGATTGCTAATATAGTTGTGCTTTTGATATCGTTTGTCATTGCAAGCAACAAAAGTGCCGTTCAGCAGACTTATGAGCCGATGATTCACGCAACTGAAACGGTAGGAGCGTGGTATCTTGCGTCTTTATTCATACAGATGGTAGTTTTAGCGCCGCTGTTTGAGGAATACTGGTTCAGAGGCATTATTCAGACCTCGCTGTCACAGTACGGAAACGGTTTTGCGATAGTGGTATCGGCGCTGTGCTTCGGAATGGCTCACGGAAACATACATCAGTTTTTCTATTGCTTTATAATGGGTATAGGCATGGGTTATGTACGCTATGCGACCGGAAGTATACTTCCCACTACTATTATCCACGCAATGCTCAATTCCATATCCGGCATTGTTGTAGTAGCGATAAACACGCCGCTGTTTACATCCGCTGTAATAAAGCTTCAGAAAAGCGTGCCGCTTGATAACGGCGAACAGGCTCTTCTTGTATGCCTTGCCATATTCCTGCTTATCGTGCTTATAGTTTTGGGCGCAGGCGTTGCGGCGGCAATAGGCAAGCTTAAGCATAACCGCATTTACAGACCTGTTAATAATAATCCTTCGCTTTCTTCAAAGCAGAAGGCAGCCGCAGTATGCAAAAATCCCGTATTCATCATCGGCTTTCTGCTCTGTGCGGCGTACATTACAGCAATGATTTTCATATAACGGAAGGACTTTATAATGCAAAAAAGTCTTATCACCACCATATCCGACAGATATAAACAGCAGGATTTCGACTCGATAAACTCAAAAGACGACTTACGCCCTGCCGATATACGCAGGCTGTGTCTTGAACTCGGAATAGCTATTATTGCGTCGTATTTTCTTCAGAAGCTCTGCGTCATTGTTTCTTTTTATATTTTAAGATCGATACTGTCGGCAGGACTTTCGGCGGACAGCACAGCATTCACTTTTCTGAAATATCTGCTGAGCAGTATCTCCTCATATCTGCCCAAAATATGCATTTTCGCTGTGTTATATCACAAGTACAAGCCGTTAAAGCGGCTTGATACCCAATATGAAAACAAGTCATATTATCCGCTTGTTGTTATCCCTGCGATGTTTGCTTTTGCTATGTGGGGCAGTAATATAACAAAAGTTATAAATTATGCTCTACAGGCGTTTTTCGGGGCAGGTGCCATCAGCAGTGTTATGGAAGGTATGGCTCCGCAGAGCATCGCTGACGGAGTAGTGATACTGATTTTCTCAAGTATTGTCGCTCCCGTATTTGAGGAGTATATATACAGGCATCTGCTCTTAAGACCGTTAAAGATAATCGGAGATACTCCGGCAATCATACTTTCTGCGCTCATCTTCGGACTTGTTCACGGCAACTTCGACCAGTTCGCCTACGCATTTTTAAGCGGAATTATATTGGGACTTATGGCAGTAAGATACGATTCGATAATACCCAGTATAATACTGCATATAATAAACAACTTCTTTGTAAGTATCGTGACCTACCAGAGCAGGCTGACAGGCGGAGGAGAGCTGTGGGACAGCATTGTAAATGTCGCCGCAACTTTCGGCAATTTCATAATCGATATTTCTTATTACGCCGCACCGTTTGTGGCAGTATTCCTTGCCTTTTGCGGTATGGCAAAGCTTACCCCAATAGGCGGCAAGCAAAAATATAAGAAAATGCTGGCTGTTTTTTCGCCGGTGCTTATAATTTCGTTTGTAGTGTTGCTGTTACAGTTCTAATAATGGAAAAAGAAGTTCATAAAAACTCTTAGTAAATAAAAATGGGGTTGAGGGTGCGCCTCTATCAGCCTTACGGCTGATTTTCAAAAGCTCCGCTTTTGAGCC
>JAEDNF010000027.1 GCA_016302655.1 Oscillospiraceae bacterium
GGGCGAGACGGTAATAACCGTTACCGATACCGTAACAGGCAAATCGGCTGATGTAAAAGTAACGGTAAACGGCCTTGAACTGCCAAGCTCTATGACTTTTGACAAAGAGAGCGTAACGCTTGAAGTCGGAGAAAAATATGAGTCGGTGCTGTGTTTCACTCCCGAGGATATAACCAATACAAGTGCGATATTCTACACAACGGATTCTTCCATAGCTTCGGTAACAAACGAGGGTATTATCACGGCAAAGAGTGAAGGCACCTGCACCATTGAGGCGTACTACGAGAATGACAACCGCCTTGTAGCATATCTTGAGGTGACGGTAATAGATCCTTTCCCGATAACCGATCCCGAGACAAGCTCCGCACCAAAGCCTGAACCGAAGCCCGAGCCCGTGCCGAATCCCGACGATCTTCACACTATAGAAGAGATAGACGGCATAACTTATGTTGACGGAATAATGATAGCAAACAAGACCTACACGCTCCCTGCCGACTATGATCCCGGCGTTCATCCCGAGGCGCAGGCGGCATTTGACGAGATGCAGGCGGCGGCAAGTGAAGACGGAATATCTCTGTGGGTAATATCCTCCTATCGCTCATACTACGACCAGGAGGCTATCTACAACCGTTATCTTCAGTGGGATACAAAAGAGGTAGTCGATACATATTCATCAAGACCGGGACACTCAGATCACCAGACGGGATATACATTTGATGTAAACTCGCTTGAACAGAGCTTTGAGTACGATCCTGCAGGACAATGGCTTGCGGACAACTGCTATAAATACGGTTTTATTATCCGTTATCCCAAGGGTAAGGAGGATTCTACGGGCTATATGTATGAGCCGTGGCATATCAGATATATCGGTGTGGAATTTGCAACGAAGGTTACTACAAGCGGACTGTCGCTGGAGGAATATCTGGGCATTACTTCCGTATATGCCGATTAAGTGGTGAAGTATAAGCAATTATTAAATTTTATGGTATGATACTGCTTTTGCAAATATGCCGAGAAATATTTGCAGAAGAACAAAAGCATTATAGATAAGTTAAGGGGAACTTTTCTTTGTGAGAAAAGTTCCCCTCGTTATTTATTTGATTCGGTTTTTACGCATTCTTGTCAAGCCCTGTTATCTCAAGTGTATCACGGGCGATAAGAAGCTCTTCGTTTGTGGGGATTACCCATACTTCAACCTTGCTGTCGGGAGCGGATATCTTTGTCAGCTTGCCCTTTAAGCCGTCGTTAACGGAGTTGTCGAGCTTGATGCCGAGATATTCCATATCCTCGCAGACGCCCTTTCTTACTTCGGGAGCGTTCTCGCCGATACCGCCGGTGAAGATCACTACATCAAGACCGTTCATAGCGGCGGTGTAAGAGCCGATGTACTTCTTTATCTCGTAAGTCAGCATATCGGTAACGAGCTGTGAACGCTTGTCGCCCTTCTGTGCGGCGCTGGTTATTTCTCTGTTGTCGCTGAACTGACCGGATATGCCGAGGAAGCCGGACTTCTTGTTAAGGTAGTCGCTCATCTCCGAGGGAGTAAGTCCCAGCTTGTTCTGTACGAACTCAACTGCTGAGGGGTCTACGCTGCCCGAACGGGTACCCATGATAAGACCGTCAAGAGGAGTGAAGCCCATAGATGTATCTACCGACTTACCGTCCTTGATAGCGGTGATGGAAGAGCCGTTACCGAGATGGCAGGATACGATGTTTGTACCCTCAAGACTCTTTCCTGTTACTTCGCTGTACTTCATCGAAACGAAACGGTGAGAAGTGCCGTGGAAGCCGTACTTTCTTACATGAAGCTCTTCATAGCACTCATAGGGCATACCGAACATATAAGCCTTGGGGGGCATTGTCTGGTGGAACGCCGTATCGAATACAACTACCTGAGGAGTTGTTTCGGGGATTACCTTCTTGCAGGCTCTCAGAGCAAGAGCGTGTGCGTGGTTATGTACGGGAGCAAGGTCTGCAAGTCCGTCTATCTGGTCGATAACCTCGTCTGTAACGATAGTGGTCTTGGTGAATACCTCAGCGCCCTGCACTATTCTGTGACCTACAGCGCCTATCTCGTTCATATCGGAGATTACTGCGGCGTCGCCTGTTGTCATTACTTCTACCAGCTTTTCAAAAGCCTCTGTGTGCGTAGGGAATGAACACTCCTCTACATATTCTCTTCCGTCGAAGGTCTTGTGCGTGATCTTTCCGTCAATGCCTATACGCTCGCAGTTTCCCTTTGCTATAACCGACTCGTCCTTCATATCAATGAGCTGATACTTGAGCGATGAGCTGCCGGCATTTACTACCAGAATTTTCATATTGTTTTTTACCCTTTCTGTTTTTGTTTTTGCTGTACGCAATATCATTTTTATTTTAAACCAAACCGGTCGAAAAATCAAGGGTTTTGTTGAAAATATAGTATAAAAGGCTCGGATATTTTACACAGATTTCACACAACAGGGTTAAAATATATTGCAATAGCGAGAAGAATATGTTAAAGTTTGATTATATTCATACTGTAGATAAACCCACGCACCGTAAAAATGCGGTTTTTAGGGCGAAAGGATATTAATATGAAAACAGCGGCTGTAATATGTGAATACAATCCGTTTCACAACGGACATAAATATCATCTCGAGCAAACGAGAAAGCAGTACGGAGCGACTCATATCGTCTGCGTAATGAGCGGCAATTTCACCCAGAGGGGAGATGTTGCCATTGCCGATAAATACAGCAGAGCGAGAGCCGCACTTTACGGCGGCGCAGACCTTGTGGTCGAGCTTCCTACGCCTTTTGCGCTCTCAAGCGCCGAACACTTTGCTATGGGGGCGTGCCAAATAGCAGACGCTCTTGGCTGTGTCGATATGCTCAGCTTCGGTAGCGAGTGCGGCGATATTTCTGTGCTTGAAGAAGCGGCAGGAGCTGTCCATTATGCGACGGAATGCGAAGAGTTCTTTGAATCTATGAGAAAAGGCGAATCCTATCCCGTTGCTCTTAAGAAAACGGTAGAGCTTTATTATACTCCCGATGTGGTAAAGACGCTGACCGAGCCTAACAACACGCTTGCTGTCGAATATATCCGTGCTCTTGATAAGCTCGGAGGAATTATAAAGCCTGTAACGGTACTGCGAAGCGGTGCGGCTCACGACAGCGACGAGGGAAGCGACACGGTCGTAAGCGCCTCTAAGCTCAGGAAAATGCTCAGCGGCGGCAGTGATGTCAGCGCATATACCGACTTCACCGATTACGGCTGTTTTGCACATATTGAGAACATAGAGACCGCTATACTTGCAAAGCTTCGTACTATGTCAAAGTCGGAGTTTGAGCGCCTGCCAAACGGCACGGGCGGTATGGACAGCAGAATATACAAGGCTGTGCGTACTGCAACTTCACTGCCTCAGCTTATGCTGATGATAAAATCGAAAAACTTCACTATGGCGAGAATACGCAGACTTATACTCTGCGCCTTCTTAGGAATTACAGGAAACGACTTGAAAAATCCGCCCGCTTATGTTAGAATTTTAGGAATGAACGATAAAGGAAAAGAGATACTTGCGGCAGGCGAGCATAAACTGCCCGTTGATACTTCACTTGCGGCACTTGCAAAGACAGGACCGGAGGCGGCGCACCTTGCACGGCTTGAAGAACGGGCTGGAAATCTGTACGCTCTTGCTCTTGACAAAAGACAGCCCTGCGGTACAGAGTTCACTTCAAAGCCTGTCATAATATAGGAGGGAATATGGATAACGGTGAAAAGTACAGAATACTCAGAGAAAAGCATAAAGAGTTTATCTATCACGGTTTTGATATAGCCGATGACGGTATTTTCTTCCACTTTTCTATAGACGGATACGACTTTTACCCGTCATGGAAAACCGAAAGCGGACTGCTCCGGCATAAGACTCCTTTTCTTGAAAATATAGTGTTCAATATCGGTATGGCGGAGCTTGTAAGCTACTGGAAGTGTGCTTGCTCACCTGTTGTCAGGGTTTTGTGCGGCTCGCTTACCGAAGAGCAGTGCCTGTGGTGGAAAAAGCTCTACTTCAACGGACTCGGAGAGTTTTTCTATCGTAACGGCATAGACGCCGATTTTGACAGCTTTATGCAGATAATCCCCGATAACAGCGCTCTGCCCCTGTGCAAGTGCGACAAGACGGTAAGCGGCTATCTTGTACCGGTCGGCGGCGGTAAGGACAGCGTAGTGACGCTGGAGCTGTTAAGGCAGTATCACGATGATACGATGTGCTACATCATAAATAAAGGAGGAGCCGCAGTTGCCTGTGCAAAAACCGCAGGCTTTGACGACGGCAGGATAGTCGGACCTCGCAGGACTATCGACAGAGCGCTTATCGAGCGCAACGCAGACGGTTATCTTAACGGACATACGCCGTTTTCCGCAGTTGTTGCGTTTTCCGCATATCTTTTTGCTTATATCTACGGCAAAAAGTACATCGTACTCTCCAATGAGAGCAGTGCAAACGAGACCTATGTAAGCGGAAAACAGATAAACCATCAGTACAGCAAGAGTACGGAGTTTGAGCGTGATTTCAGAGAGTATGTGAGCCGCTATCTTGACGACAGCATACAGTATTTCAGCCTTCTGCGCCCCTGGAGCGAATGGCAGATTGCAAAGAAGTTTGTTACATATCCTCAGTATTTCCCGGTATTCTTAAGCTGTAATCTCGGCTCTAAGACAGATAAATGGTGCGCCGACTGTGCAAAGTGCCTGTATGTTTATATACTGCTTGCGGCATTCCTTGACGACGAAACGCTTGTTAAGATTTTCGGCAAGAATATGCTCGACTGCGAAAAATACGCCGATATGTTCGACGGACTTGTACTTGACGGCACGGATAAGCCCTTTGAATGCGTCGGTACAAAGAGCGAGGTAAGGCTGTCGCTGTATATGGCGGCAGGGCTTCGAAGCGGCAAAGAACTGCCCTTGCTATTAAAGAGATATATGGATACGGTTCCGACAAAGCCGGACAGTCTTGAAAATTACTTTGATACCGATAATTTCGTACCTCAGCACCTTATCGGACTGCTGAAATAAGAAAGAGATGATAAAATGACCATAGATGAAAAGCTGAAAGCATTCTTTGACGGGAAAAGCGTGGTTATTCTCGGCTTTGGCAGAGAGGGGCGTTCAACGCTCGGCCTTTTGCGTGGATGCAATTGCAGAAAAATAACCGTTGCGGATATGAATCCCGTACCGCAGGACGAGGCGGAAGGCTGTGAGCTATGCTGCGGAGAAAATTATCTCTCCTGCCTTAATGACAAAGACTGCGACATTATTATGAAAGCGCCGGGAATAGCTCTTAAAAACAGCGTAGGCGATGATGTCAAGGCAAAGATAACCTCACAGACCGACCTTTTTCTGCGCTTTTGCGAAAGCAGAATAATCGGTGTTACAGGAACAAAGGGCAAATCCACAACATCGAGCCTGATAAAGTTTTTCCTTGAAAAAAACGGAAAGAACACCATGCTGATAGGCAATATAGGCGTGCCTCCGCTTGAACGCAGAGAAGAATTTACAGACGACTGCGTTATTGTGTGCGAGATGTCCTGCCATCAGCTTGAATATGTAAAAGCATCGCCCGACATAGCGGTACTGCTCAATATCTATCCCGAGCATCTTGACCATTATGACGGCTTTGAGGCATACGCAAACGCAAAGCTCAACATATTCCGCTATCAGAGTGAAGAGGATACGCTGATAATAGGCGAAGAAGTGAAGCAATACGCCGACACCGATGCAAAGGTAGTAACGGCAGGCTTTTCCTGCGGCGATATCGGTACAAGAGACGGCGGTATATTCATCTTTGACGATTTTTACCCGGCGGAAAAAATTGATACCAAGCTTAAAGGCGAGCATAATCTCTACAACATAGCGATAGCAATGTATGCGGCTTTGTCAGCCGGCTGTACGGCTTGCCGATGCCTTGAGGCGCTCCCCGATTTTTCCGGACTTGAACACAGACTTGAATATGTGTGTACGATAAACGGGGCAGAATATATCAACGACAGCATAAGCACCGCACCGCAGACCGCTATAGCGGCGCTGAAGGCATATCCCGATACCGATACGCTGATAATCGGCGGAATGGACAGAGGTATATCGTATGACGAGCTTTCGGACTATCTCAACGCTGATACTTCGGTAAGAAATCTGATAATACTTCCCGACAGCGGCAAACGAGCCGCCGAAAAGGTGACTAATCCGCTTATACAAAAGATATATGCAGACGATATGGCAAAAGCCGTTGAGCAAGCAAAAAAGGTGACAAAAGTACGCTGTATTCTTTCTCCTGCGGCGGCAAGCTACGGCTTCTATAAAAACTTTGAGGAGAGAGGAAAACATTTCAAACAGCTTGTAAAAGGCGGCTGAAAGTCGTTTAGCTTGCAAAATCATCGGAAATATAGTATAATAGATAAAATACCGTACTGAAAGACAGATACGGCATTACAATTCGATAAAAACAATAATTATATAGTACAACAGGAAAGGATAACGACTATGAAAAACGACTTCATAACAATGCCTGCGCTCGCATTGCGCGGACTTGTGATTTTCCCCGGAATGATACTGCACTTTGATGTTGCGAGAGAGCGTTCTGTAAGTGCGATAGACGAGGCTATAGAGCATAACGACAGAAAGATTTTCCTTGTAACACAGATAGACGAAGAGATTGACGATGTAGTACCCGGAAATCTGTATAAAGTCGGCGTGGTAGCCGAGATACGCCAGACGCTCAACACTCCCGACGGAGCAAGAAGAGTGCTGGTGCAGGGACTTTACAGTGCAAAGCTGAAATCGGCTTCATTTGAACAGCCTTATATGCTTGCCGATATCACACCTTTGCCAAAGCCTGCAGATAATCTGACGGGTGCTGAAAAAACGGCGTTTGTCCGTGCAATAATTAATGAGTTCAGACAGTACAGCGAGATGTCACCGAGAATGCCGATAGAGCTTTACAGAGGCATTTTAGGCGAAAAGGACCTTGAAAGACTTATAGAGCTTATCGTGTTCAATGTATATCTCAAGGTCGAAGACAAGCAGTCTCTGCTTGCCTGCACCACTCTTCGCAGGCGTGCCGATCTGCTCGTTAAATACCTTGCAAGAGAAGTGGATATAGTAAGACTTGAGCAGGATATAAACGAAGAAGTCAAGGAGGCTCTGGATAAAAACCAGCGTGAGTTCTATCTGCGTGAGCAGATGAGAGCTATATCAAGACAGCTGGGCGAGGTCGACGATCCGCAGACCGAGAGCTATGAGTATATGGACAGGGTAGAGGAGTGCGGCTTTGACCCCGATACCGAAGAAAAACTGATAAAAGAATGTGAAAAGCTGATGCATCTGTCGCCAGGTTCTCAGGAGGCGGCAGTTGTAAGAACTTATCTTGATACCGTGCTTGATCTGCCGTGGAATGTATATACCACAGGAAAGACGGATATCGCAAAGGCGGAAAAACAGCTTGATAAAGACCATTACGGCATGAAAAAGGTAAAAGAGCGTATCCTTGAAGTAGTAGCGCTGAACGAATGGGACGCCGCAGATAAAAAAGGACAGATAATCTGCCTTGTAGGCCCTCCCGGAGTAGGTAAGACATCTGTTGCAAAGTCGATAGCAACGGCGCTCGGCAGAAAGTATGCGAGAGTGTCGCTGGGCGGCGTGCGTGACGAAGCCGACATCAGAGGCCACAGAAAGACTTACATAGGCGCAATGCCCGGTAGGATCGTAACTGCACTTAAACAGGCTAAGTCGATGAACCCTGTTATCCTGTTTGACGAGATCGACAAGATGGGCAACGACTATAAGGGCGATCCCGCAAGCGCAATGCTTGAGGTGCTTGACAGCGAGCAGAATGTTGCTTTCAGAGATCATTATCTTGAGATACCGATAGATTTGAGCGAGGTGCTGTTCATAACTACGGCAAATACGCTCGATACGATACCTGCGCCTTTGCTTGACCGAATGGATATCATTGAGCTCGGCAGCTATACAAGAGAAGAAAAGTTCCATATAGCAAAGGAACACCTTATTCCGAAACAGCTCGGAAAGCACGGCATAAAGCCTAACCTCCGCTTTGCAAACGATGCGGTGTATGCTATCATAGATAATTACACCAAAGAAGCAGGCGTAAGAAAGCTTGAGAGATATATAGCCAAGATATGCAGAAAAGCGCTCAAAAAGCTTGCCTCAGGGGAAGCTGAAAAGATTTCGGTAAAAGCAAAGGATCTTGAAGAATATCTCGGTGCGCCGAAATATACAGGCGAAACGATAGCAAAGCAGGACGAGGTCGGAGCTGTCAACGGTCTTGCGTGGACTTCTGTCGGCGGTGTATTGATGCCGCTTGAAGTGCTTGTTATGGAAGGAAGCGGCAAGATAGAGCTTACCGGCTCGCTGGGCGATGTTATGAAAGAATCCGCAAAGATCGCCGTCAGCCTTACAAGGTCGCTTTCACGCAAATATGAGATAGATCCCGACTTCTATAAGAACAAGGATATACACATCCACGCACCCGAGGGAGCCGTACCCAAAGACGGACCTTCGGCAGGTGTAACTATGACTACTGCGCTTGTTTCGGCGCTGTCGGGCATTGCCGTACGCAGAGATGTTGCAATGACCGGTGAGATAACGCTGAGGGGCAAGGTACTGCCGATAGGCGGTCTTCGTGAAAAGACTATGGCGGCATATTCCGCAGGTATAAAGACGGTGGTTATTCCCGAAGAGAATAAGGCGGATATGAAAGAGCTTGACGAGGTTATTCTGAACAATATGAACTTTGTGCTTGCAGATAACATTGATACGGTTCTCGGCACTGCGCTCGTAAAACCCAATGTCACGGCGGCAAGACCTGCACAGAAGAAGATTCCTACAGCGCAGAAGCCGCAGACAATAAGAAAAACAGGAAAAAGGCCTGTAAAGGAAATATAATATGAATTTTAACAAGGCTGAGTTTTTTACATCCTACGGTCTTTTCAAGCAGATACCAAAGTCCGACAGGGCGGAGATAGCCTTTTCGGGCAGGAGCAATGTCGGCAAATCTTCGCTGATAAACAAGATACTGAACCGCAAGGCTCTCGCAAGAGTCAGTTCAATGCCCGGAAAGACTGTTACGATAAACTTCTATTCGGTAGACGGCGTATATTTTGCCGACCTGCCCGGATACGGCTACGCAAAAGTATCACGCAGCGAAAAAGAGCGCTGGGCGGGACTTGTCGAAGGATACCTTGCCGATGACAGAAATCTTGCTCTGGTGTTCCAGCTGGTAGATTTCAGACATCCGCCTACAGCCGACGATATTATGATGATTAACTTCCTCATAGATAACGGGATACCGTTCGTTGTAGTGCTGACAAAGGCGGATAAGCTGACGAAAAGCGAAAGAGCAAAGCGCAGAGAAGCTCTTCTTTCCGAGATCCCCTGCGCCGAGGATATCCATATGATAGAGTTCTCGGCAGTAAACGGCGAGGGTGTGGAAGAAATACGCAGTATAATCGAAGATATCTCCGAAGAAACGGATGATGAACAGTGACGGACATATTCTCGCTGACATATGAACAGGCTTGTGCGTTGCTTTGCGAAAACGGCTTCAGAGCTACTCAGGCGGCTAATATCTTCAGGGATATATACAAGAATAAAGCAGGCTCGTTTGATGAGATGAAGTCGGTATCGGCAAAGGTAAAACAGCTTTTATCCGACAGATTCTATTTCGGAGTGTTAAAAATCGACGAGATATTACAATCTGTAGATACCGTTAAGTATCTTTTTGAGCTTTCTGACGGATGCAGAGTAGAAACCGTCCTTATGAGGCAGAAGTACGGAAACAGCGTGTGTATCTCGACTCAGAGCGGTTGCAATATGGGCTGTAAATTCTGCTGCAGCGGTCGGATGAAAAAGCAAAGAGACCTGACCTGCGCCGAGATGATTCTGCAGATACTCTCTGTCGAAAAACATCAGAATATAACGATTAGTAATATAACGGTGATGGGTATAGGAGAGCCGTTTGACAATTATCGGGCGTTATGCGACTTTATTGATATAGCAACGCTTCCACACGGACTTGAAATGGGAACAAATCATATAACCGTCTCGACCTGCGGACTATGCGACAGGATAAGACAGTTTGCCGACAGAAAAGACCCGTGCAATCTTGCGGTAAGTCTTCACGCACCGAATGACGAAATAAGGGATATGCTGATGCCGGTAAACCGCAGATACAAAGTAGGCGAGGTCATTAAAGCGGCGAAATATTATTCCGAAAAATGCAACCGTAAGGTTCTGCTCGAATACATTATGCTTGACGGAATAAACGACAGCAGAGAAAATGCCGGACAGCTTGCAGAGCTTATAGGCGAAGCAAGATTGTTTGTTAATCTTATTCCGTTCAACGCTTCGAATGGCAGTATATACAGGCGCAGCAGCGAGGAAAAAATAACGGCTTTTTATGATGAGCTTAAGAAAAACGGAATAAATGTCACACGGAGAAAAGAGTTCGGCTCACAGCTTTCCGCCGCCTGCGGACAGCTCAGGAGCGACAGGATAATATCCATAGACACACAAAGCGGAGGGACAATATGAAATTTTACTGTGAACTTAAAAAAGTAGTAGACGATTCATACGATATCGAGATAGGCAGAGACCTTGCCGAAACGCTGATAAACGATATAAAAGGCGGTCTTTGCGGCAAGATAAAGAAGTTTGCAATAGTAACCGATTCAACAGTAGAGCCGCTTTATGTCAGGAATATTTTCGCAAGGCTGATAAACGAAGGATATGATACAAATGTTTTCGTTATACCCGAGGGCGAAAAGTCTAAGACAAGGGCAATGAAAGAGTTTGTTGAGGACTCAATGCTCGAAAAGGGCTATCGCCGTGACTGCTGTATCATAGCAATAGGTGGCGGAGTTGTCAGCGACCTTGCAGGCTTTGTTGCAGGTACTTACGGCAGAGGAGTGCCGTTTATAAATTATGCTACAACACTGCTTTCTGCCGCAGATGCGTCTGTCGGCGGAAAAACGGCGGTCGATACTCCGCTTGCAACTAACCTTATCGGTCTGTTCAATCAACCTAAAAAGGTGTACATTGATATAGATACCTGGAAAACTCTCCCCGAAAGACAGCTTTCAAGCGGTCTTGCCGAAACGATAAAGCACGCCTGCATAGCAGATGAAGAGCTGTTTAGCTATCTTGAAGCGAACATTGAGAAGATACTCACAAACGATAAGGAAGCGTGCGAATATATAGCCGAGCATAACTGCTCCGTCAAGTACAAGGTAGTTATGAAGGACGAGCGTGAGTCGGGACTGAGAGAAGTGCTTAATCTCGGTCACACGGTCGGCAGAGCTATAGAGACCGTCAGCGACTACAACCTGCTTCATGGCGAGGCGGTAGCTATAGGACTTGTCGCCGAGGCTCGGCTCGGCGAGAAATACGGCTTTATTTCTCACGAAAATGTACAGCGTGTAATAAATCTGTGCGTGAGAGCCAAGCTCCCCGTAAATATACCGCCGTACATCGATAGAAATGCTCTTATCAGAAAGCTGTACACCGATAAAAAGGTGCGTGACGGAAAGCTCCGCATGGTTTTCCAGAAGGAAATCGGCGATGTTATGTGCTTCGGCGACAATGACTATGCTAAACAGATTACAGAGCCGGAGATAGCGCAGGTAATATTTGAGATGTAAT
>JAEDNF010000273.1 GCA_016302655.1 Oscillospiraceae bacterium
CGACCTCCGGGTTTGTCTGCTTAAGCGTTGCTATCAGCTGTTTTATCTCAACCCGCTTTGAGCGTGTTTCCTCGTTGTCACAGGTGGTGCAGGTATCGGTGAACTTGCAGGCACACTGGATAAAATGAAGTCCGTTATAGTCACGCCACGCCTTAATATCATCTTCCCTTACAAGATATAAGGGTCTGATAAGCTCCATACCCTCAAAGTTCGTGCTGTGCAGTTTCGGCATCATCGTCTGAATCTGTGCGCCGTAGAGCATACCCATAAGGATAGTTTCTATTACATCGTCGTAGTGATGTCCGAGCGCAATCTTGTTACAGCCCAGACTTTTCGCATAATTATACAGATGGCCTCTTCTCATCCTCGCACAAAGATAGCAGGGGGATTTTTCGATATTGTAAACCGAGTCGAATATATCCGACTCGAATATTTTTATCGGGATACCGAGCTTTCTTGCGTTCTCTTCTATAATACTGCGGTTTGACGGGCTGTAGCCGGGATCCATCACGATAAACTCAAGCTCAAAAGGGAAGTCGGTGTGAAGATGAAGCTGCTGTAACAGCACCGCCATAAGCATAGAGTCCTTGCCGCCCGATATGCATACTGCAATGCGGTCGTTCTCCTTTATCAGCTCGTACTGCTTGACGGCTTTTGTAAATGACGACCAGATACTTTTGCGGAATTTCTTCTGTAAGCTCTGTCGTGCACGCCGGGACACCTCGTCAGCCTGCTCCTTTTGCATACGGTTCAGTAACCACGCCGCATAGCCGCCCTCAAGGCTGTATGCGTCATAGCCCATATCACGAAGGCTGTTTGCGGCGTCAATGCTGAATTTGCCTCTGGCACAGCATACTATCAGCTTTTTGCTCTTGTCCTGCGGCGGACAGTCAAGAAGCTTGTCGGTGCTTATCGGCTCAGAGCCGTCTATAACGCCGTAGAGCCGCTCCGTATCGCTCCTGATGTCATAGAGTATATAGCTGTCGGGGCTGAGCCCTTCAAGCTCTTTTACGGTAATATTCATATCATCTGTCCTTTACTTAGTGTCTTATGACGGGAAAATCACATTTGTAAACAGGTACAAAAGTCCCATATAGGATAATGTTCCGAGTGCTATGCTGATAAATGTGTTGTGCTTAAGCTTATAGCTCACGGCGGTTATCGCTACCGCAATAAGTCTCGGTATTCCGACTCCGGTAAAATTGTCGCCGATGTCCTTAAGGCAGTAGATTATAAGCACCGACATTATCATAGCAGGGAGCGATTTTTCTATTTTCTGAAGCCATACCGGCATCTCTCTGCCGCCACGGAAAATAACAAACGGGAGCGCTCTCAGAAGGAACACGATGCCTGCGCTGATTGCAATTACTATAAGTATATTGGTATCGGTCATTGCTTTGCGCCCTCCTTTTCGTCATCGGAGGTGTTTTGCGTGTCTTTATTCTCTTTGCCTTTTTTGCCTTTGCCCTCTGTATTTGTTATCAGTAAGAGCAGAGCAGAGGCTATGAGCAGAGTAGGGAGCATAAAGTTGTCCTGCCCGAATATAAGCAGACAGGCTGTGCCTACCCCAAGTCCTATAAGCGCAGGGGAGTGCTTGTCCGCCTTTTCCCATTTGTCAATGAATATTATAACAAAAAGCGCAGTCATACAGAATTCCACGCCCTCAAGCTGAAAGGGTATCATCTGCCCGATAAGACTGCCGATAACCGTGAAGAATGTCCAGTAAATGTGGCTGAGAAGTGCTATGAAGAACATAACGCCGTGCTTATCTTTTTCGGAAAGGCCGTCAAGAGTGGTATTTACTGCGTAGGTTTCGTCGGTAAGCGAGTGTATCATATACAGCTTACGCTTGCCCATTGCTTTGAAATCTTTAAGGAATGTCAGGCTGTAGAAGCTCTGTCTGCTGCTGACTAAAAGCACAGTAAGCGCCACTGTGAGCAGTGACGCTGAACTTGTGCAAAATGGTATAAGCAGGAACTGACAGGTTCCCGAGTAGATGAAAAGGCTTGACAGCAGGGTATGATACCACGCAAAGCCTGCCTCATTCATCAGTATCCCGTAGGCAAGCCCCAGAAACATATAACTGCATAATATCGGCAGGGTTTTGACCAGCGCATATTTTATTATCTGCTTTTTTGTCATCGGCTATGATGCTGCCTTTCCGTATATGCTGATTATCTTGTCCTTAACTGCACGGGCAAGAGCATTATGTCCCTGCTCGTCAAGATGCTCGCAGTCTATATTGCTCGGGTTCGCAAAGTCTGAAGCGGCAAGCAGTTCGGTATTGTACTTAAGCGCAACCTTTTCATAGGCTTTTTTCAGCCTGCGTGAAAGCGCCGGAGAGGAACGGCTGAACTGAGGATCATATTGTTCTTTCCATACATCGTCGCCAAGCTCAATAGGTGAAATGAGAAGAATACGGCACTCGCGTCCTTTTACGGCTCTTATCTGCCCTATAAGCCGTTCAATACCGCTTGCTATTATTTCGGCGTCGGCGTTGTATACGGGCTTGCAGTCATTTGTGCCGAGCATTAACACGACCATATCAAGCGGTGAGTGGCTCTCCAGCATCACGGGGAGCAG
>JAEDNF010000274.1 GCA_016302655.1 Oscillospiraceae bacterium
ATAGTCATTGTGCTGTTAATGGTGCTGTTTGCCAATATGATAATTTATGCGTGGGAGTTCAGCGCCGATCCCGAATGTGCATTTGCAATGTCGTACTTAGGATATGACGGCTTTTTCAGCGTGCTTTTCGGTTGGTTTGATATTATGAAGCAAGTTGATCTTCTTGCCGGAAAAGAAGGACTTGATTCTCTGACCGGATGCTTTGTAAGAGATTTACTGTTAGGTTATCTGATATCAGGTATTTCAACTGTAGCAATAGGCGCTTCTATGCTTAAGAAGAGCCGCAGATAAAAATAATATAAACAGAGGGCTGTCAGTTCAATTCTGACAGCCCATATTTTTTGCCATATTATATTATTTCTGCTTTATCAGCATATCCGCAAACGCTTCGCACAGCTTTGGATTTCTTATCAGCAACGGACCTATAAGATGCGTTCCGTAAAAACTGCCGTAATTAACGCCCTCGTTTAAGTCATCTTTATCGTTTCCGCTTCCTTGCTTTACGCTGAACATAGGTGAATCTGCACCGCTTGTACAGCTTGCTTTATTAATAAAGCCTATTATGTCGCCGTCGCAGAGGTTAGTAGTGCAAAGGCTGTCGGTTACGATCCTTTCTTTACCTTCGACTGTCTCATATCCGAATAAATCAACGCCGTCGTGCCTTGTTCCATCACAGTCGGTCACGCCCTTTCCGAATATCTCAAAGGAATTGCCGGTAGCAAGCATTACCGTACCTTTGTCTAAAGCCGCCTTTATGTTGTCACGGTAGGGGAGCAGATATTCCATTGCTACCTTCTGATTTCTTTCTGTAGCCGAGCCTATATAGACAAAGTCCGCTTCTGAAAGGTCTATCGTATCGTCAACCGTCTGATATACGACCTCTACTTCTTCGCATTTGTTTTCGAGCGCTCTTTTCAGAGCACAGACATTTCCGTAGTCACCGTAGAGGTTGCAAAGATCGGCAAATAAATGTACTATTTTCATATATCTTCCTCCACAGGCATTATTTCAACTTCGGGCAGGAACTTGCCCTTATCCGAAAAGCAGGTAACCGTGTACAGCTTGCCGAGCGGTTTTTTTGCAATTTCGTGAAGCGCCTCGGCGATGTTTTCGTTTACGGTTATTTTACCCATATCTATATCGGTATATGACAGCCTTGTTTCAAGGTCCTTTGCGTGTCTGCCAAGCAGATAAAGGTGCTCTATACAATCGGCTTTCAGCACATCGTAGTCTATATCCCACAGCCAGCTTGTCTCACCCGTTGAATAACGGCGGCTGATGGAATCTATGATTATAATGACGGAGCAAGGGCTGTTTTTGCTGATTATATAGTCATAAACACGGTCGTTTGCAACGGAGTTCTCGTGTTTTGCAATAAGGAATGTACCGCTGTTTACGCCAAGCCTGAACTGCAGTATTCTGCCGTTTTTGAGGAAATAATCTGACAGCTCACGGCATATCAGGTCGCTTTCTGCTCCTGCTGCCGAGCAAGCGGCAAAGCAGGCAAGAATGTTGTAGACATTGTAAATGCTCTTGAACACCAGCTTTATCTTATTGTCATTGTTTATCGTGACTGTATTGCTGTCGAAGTCTACATCGGTTACGGTGTACTTTGTTTCGTGCTTTTTGTGACCGCAGTTGTCACAGTGGTAGCTTCCGATATGTGCATAGTGATAATAGTCATATTTCATACGGTGCTTGCACTCAGGGCAGAAAGCGCCGTCGTTGTATACGCCGGTAAAGCTGTCAGAACTGAAATCCTGCCTGTCCATACCGAACCATATAACATTATCCCTGTCTTTGCCGAATCTTGATACAAGGGGATCGTCGGCATTGAGTATCAGAGTTGTTTCGGGTCTTATACTCTCTTTGACCGATTCATATACCCATTCGGGATGGCCGTTTCTTGTCAGCTGGTCACGGTAAAGGTTGGTAATGACATAATAGTCGGGGGCAAAGTACTTGAACGAATATTTTGCATAGCGTTCATCCGATTCAAGGAGAAGAACATCGCCTTTTACCTTTCCTCCGAATGAACATTTTGACAATACTATAGCGGTAACGCCCGCAATCTGATTTGAGCCTTCTTTATTCCATATAACTTTTTTCCCTGATTTGCCCAGAACCTGCGCTATCATCTCTACTGTAGAGGTCTTGCCGTTACTGCCTGTAACTGCTATTACAAGCTCGGGCATTTTTACTCTTGATAAAACATCGGGACACAGCTTAAGCGCAATATCACCCGGCAGACTGCTTCCTCTGCCGATAAGTCCGAGAAAAAACTTTGATACTTTGCAGGCAAGTATCGCTAAAAACATTCGCATAGATTATTTTCTCCTTAATGAAACTAAATCTTATTATAACATAATTTGACGTGCTGTCAAGCACGACGGCGGTCACGCCGTAGTTTTGTGTCACAAAACAAATTATGTTAAAACGTTCTCAGACGGGTGCGTAAGCACACACCGCATAATATGCGGTAAAATCGTCTTATGACGATTTTTAGTCTGAGGTTGTTATAACATAATTTGACGTGCTGTCAAGCACGACGGCGGTCACGCCGTAGTTTTG
>JAEDNF010000275.1 GCA_016302655.1 Oscillospiraceae bacterium
GACAAAACAGAATAGCAGTGATATAATACAAACAGTTGAACAACCATTCAAATGAAATGAGGTCAAAATGTCAGTAAACGATTCCGATATCATTATAGATAAAGAAGATGCGGACATCTGCAGCTGCAATATGATTCACGAGGATGTAGTAAAATATGTCCGCTCTGAGATGCTCCCGCAGGTGCAGTTTGAAAAGCTGTCGATGTTTTTCAAGGCAATCAGCGATGAAACACGAATCAAGCTTCTCTACTCGCTGTCACGCTCGAAAATGTGCGTATGCGACCTCGCCGCCCTTCTCGGTATGACGGTTTCTGCAATCTCCCATCAACTAAGGGTACTCAGACAAGCCGGTCTTGTAAGAAGTGAAAAGCAAGGCAAAGTCGTTTATTATATGCTGAGCGACGACCATGTGAACACGGTGTTCAACAATGCAATTGAGCATATAATGGAATAATAACGAAAAATCAAAGGAGATATATTCTCCTGTTTTTTCGGCAGTAACATTTGAATATATACTCAAATGTTCAAAGAAAACCAGAGAAAAGGTGAAGTGTATGAAAAAGCGTTATATCCTTGACGGACTCGACTGTGCCAATTGTGCAGAGAAAATCAGAAGCGAAGCAGAAAAGCACAGGCTCATAACATCTGCGACGATGAATTTTGTAAAGCAGGAGCTTGTTGTAGAAGCAGACGATTCGGCTTCTTCTGCTGAGATACTTAAAACAGTATCAGATATAGTTAAAAAGTACGAGCCTGATGTTACCGTTTTTGAGAAAGGAAACAAGCCGCAGAATAAAACAGGCTACAAAGGAGAAATAATTAAAATAATTTGCTCCGCCCTGCTGTTTATTACGGCATTTACACTCGAACATACTTTAGCCGATAACTCGGATATAAGCATAGCCGTAATTATCTTATATATTCTGTCCTATCTGATATGCGGTATAGATGTTGCCGTAACCGCCTTTAAAGGAATTATGAACAAAAGCTTCTTCAATGAAAACACGCTTATGCTTACGGCAAGCATAGGAGCGATAATTCTCGGCGAATATGAAGAAGCAACTGCAGTAATGCTTTTTTATACAGTCGGCGAGCTTTTCCAGTCGATAGCGGTAAACAGGTCAAGAAAAAGCATCTCTTCTCTTATAGAAACAAAGCCTGAGACAGCAGAACTTCTGACAGACATCGGCTATATAACCGTTTCCCCCGAAGAAGTGGAAGTAGGAAGTACGATCCGTGTAAAGCCCGGAGAAAAAATACCGCTTGACGGAATAATAGAAAGCGGTTACACTTCTGTCGATACCTCTGCCCTCACAGGCGAAAGCCTTCCGAGAGATGTCGGTGAGGGGGACGAGATATCGGCAGGAAGCATCAACATTTCGGGACTTATTACAATAAAAACTACACGCAGATTTGAAGACAGCACCGTATGCAAGATGCTTGAGCTTGTTGAATCCGCCGTAGAAAAGAAGACAAAGACCGAGAACTTCATCTCGGTATTCGCTAAATACTATACGCCGATAGTTGTTCTTGCTGCTGTAGTTATCTCGCTTATTCCGCCGCTGTTCACAGGCTTTGACTTTGCAACATGGGTGCAAAGAGGACTTATATTCCTGGTTATTTCCTGCCCCTGCGCTCTTGTTATCTCCGTACCGCTGGGATATTTTGCAGGAATAGGAAAAGCGTCTTCAAAGGGTATACTTGTTAAGGGCAGTAATTATCTTGAAGCGATAGCTAAAACAAAAGTCGTGCTTTTTGACAAAACCGGAACACTTACAAAAGGTCGGTTTGAGGTTACAAGCATACATCCTGTCGGTATGAGTAAAGAAGAACTGTTAAAATATGCGGCTTATGCAGAAAGCAGTTCAAACCACCCGATAGCAGTTTCGGTTAAGAATGCGTACGGCGAGAAGATAGACGAATCACAGATAAGCGAATGCAGTGAAATAGCCGGCAAGGGAATCAAAGCGGTTATATCGGGCGTGTCGGTTCTTTGCGGAAACCAAAGGCTGATGGCTGAATATAATATCGACTGCCCTGCCGCAAACGGTACGGTGCTTTATATAGCTTTAGACGGCAAATTTGCCGGAAGCATAGAAATAGCAGATACGCCTAAGGAAAACTCTGCAAAGGCAGTAAAAATGCTTAAAGATAACGGCGTTAAGGTCGTAATGCTTACGGGTGACAACAACAGCGCCGCACAAAAAGCCGCAGAAGAGCTTGGCATTACAGATGTATACGCTGAGCTCCTCCCCGAAGACAAGAGCGAGATAACGCAAAGAGAAAAATCGGAGATAACGGATAAAGGAAAAGTTATGTTTGTGGGCGACGGTATCAATGACGCACCTGTCATAGCGTCAGCAGATATAGGCGTTGCAATGGGCGGCACAGGCGCAGACAGTGCAATAGAAACCGCCGACTGCGTACTTATGTATGACGATCCTATGCAGCTTGCCGACGCATTTACAATCAGCAAAAAGACAAACCGCATAGTAAAGCAGAATATAGTGTTTGCGCTGGGAGTAAAGCTCATTGTACAGGTACTCGGCGTGCTTGGTATCGCAAGTATGT
>JAEDNF010000276.1 GCA_016302655.1 Oscillospiraceae bacterium
CATCGTTGTATTCCATTGTTTTCGGATTCCTTTCAGAAAATAAGTGATAAGCATAATTCTAACTTTCCGACTTTAACAGTATACTCTATTTTTTCGCATTTGTAAAGTAAATAATGTGAAAAGTAGATAAAATACGGTGCCGCACCCTTTTTCGACAAAGAAATTTCGCCTTCGCAGTCATATTTTCCGCTTGTCCGCATATATATAATAATTGTGCGCTGTATTTCCATAGCGGCAAAACCTGCCGAAATTATTTTCGGCACTGATAAGTCAGACTCGTAATCGACAAAAAATCCTACAGAAATAAGAAAATGTTGTGAAAATTTACAAAAACACTTGATTCTTGTTTCGGTTTATGGTAAAATTAAATAAAATCATAATGGCAGTATTATGAGCAGAAGGCAAGGTCTGCAATCATAATCATACAGTATTGCTGCTCTGCTTTAACAGTTTACTTTATAAAAGTGTCATTATTATTGCCTAAGGAGGCGAAAATGGTGCAGTTAAACACCAACGGTCAGAAATTTATAAATATAATAATAGGATTTTCAAGAGATTTTCCTTTTACCATAAATCCCGGAGAACAAAATGAGCAGACATATTCTTCCCTGCTTGAAATTATACATCCCGATGACATACCGCCGATAACCGAGATGTTCACCGATGTTTCTTTTGAAGAGGAAAAGACCTTTGAGGCTCATTGCCGTTTTATGGTGGGAGAAGATTATCACTGGTTCTTCCTGTCCTGCAAGGCGGTATATGCCGAGTACGGCAGACCTGTAAGATTTGAAGGAACGATGTGCGATGTATCTACATATCTTGAGTGCGCCGGTGACGACCTTGTATACAATGAATTTCGCAAAAAGCATAATATAAGGCTTACCGAGCTTAAAAAAGGTGCGCCGGGACTTGCCGATGTGCTTGATATTGATTATCTCACAAGCATACAAAGACCGTTTGCAGGGCCGCAGACCTTTTCTGCAATATATGACGAAAAAGGCAGGATGATATGCGCTCCCAAGGCTCAGCACAAATCGCTCCACGCCGATGAATTTGCCTATCAGAAAAAGAAAAACATCCGTATAAATCACCAGGTCAGCGGAACATGGGTGCTTGCGGCAAGAACGCAGGAGCTGCTTGATGAAAATGTTCAGCTGTGGGAAACGCTGGTGCAGACAGTATCAAGAATGGCAAACGCCTTTGTCGTTGTAATGTCGGAGATGGACAACTCGCAGAACGCCAACAAACTGCTCGGTCAGAATGTGGAAGAGCAGATACTGCTCAACAACATCTATTCGATAATTATGGAGGCAAAAAGTCCCAATGTTGCGCTGAGTTCTGTAATGGAGCTTGTGGGAGACTATTTCCGCCTTGACAGGATAACCATTGTTGACAGGGTAGACTTCAAGCAGGAGCTCTGCTGGTGCAGGGATTACAAGTACCGCAATCTTCCTCTCGATATAAACAGCGAAAATGTGCAGAGCTTCAAAGCTATCCGTGAAGATCTTGACCTTACCTCATCCGCTTTTTCGGATGCGCAGACAAATGAACTGGGCAGGTTCGGCGTCAGGGCGTACGCTATATTCAAGCTTATAAATTCGGGCAGCTTTGACAGCCTGATATTATATCAGATGATAGAAAAAGAGCATATCTGGACTCAGCGTGAGCGTAAGCAGCTTCGCAACATCTCTCAGATAGTGTCCTCGCTTATGATGCGAAAAGAAACGCAGGATAAGCTTGAAGAGTCGCAGAAGCGTATGCGCCAGCTCGCCTTTTATGACGCTATATACAACATACCCAACAGGGCAAGGCTGAATAAAGACCTTGATAAGAGGATAAAAAAAGGCGGCAAGGGTTCGCTTGTGGCATTCAAGGTGACTAACACCCGTTCACTGTCGGCAGTATACGGGCATACCTATTCGGATATGCTGCTGAGAAGCATTGCACAGTATCTCAGCGAGCTCCCCGTTAAAGGGATAGGCGTATATTATTTCACCAATGCGATATTTATGCTCGACCTTCCCGACTGCACCGCAGACGAGGCAAAGAACCTTGCCGAAATGCTGATATACCGCTTTTCAAAGCCTTGGCGCTTCGGAGAAGACGAACACTATATCCATTGCAGTCTCGGCATTGCATTCTACCCCGAAAACGGAAAAGACGCCGAAGATCTTTGCAAAGCGGCAAGCACAGCTATGTACCGTGCAAGAGAGTTCAAGCAGAACAGCTATGCGTTCTACTCCGGCTCGCTTGAGCGAACCAAGCTGTTTGCGGCAAACCTCGAACAGCATATAAAAGAATGTATCAACGATAATATGAGAGGCTTCTCGCTTCGTTTCCAGCCGTCCTTCTCGGCGGAAGACGGAAGCATAACGGGCTGTGAGAGCTTTGTACGCTGGCACGATGAGCAGTACGGAAATATACCTAACTCAACGCTGTTCCCTATGGCTGAAAATCTCGGTCTGTCGCATATTATCGACGGCTGGGTCATGGAACGCTCCTGCATTTTCTGCAAGCAGATGCAGGACAGCGGACTCGAAAACTTCACGATCAGCGTA
>JAEDNF010000277.1 GCA_016302655.1 Oscillospiraceae bacterium
TTATTGAATCTGTTAAGATGAATGGGGGATAACGAGTGACAACTTTTTCTTATGTTGCTACCGACGTTAACGGTAAAAAGGTAAAAGGTACCGAAACGGCGGAAGATTCCGTTGAACTTATTGACAAACTGCGGCAAAAAGGTTTGTACTGTACATCTTATAAAGATGTTACAAAAAACAAGGCTGCGGATGTCAAATACAAGTTCAAGACAAAGGATCTGTCGTTCTTCTGTCGTCAGCTGGCGGCGATGCTCACATCCGGTGTAAGCCTTATCAAGGCTCTCCAGATACTTCAGGCACAATCGGAGAACAAGAGACAGAAGCAGGTACTGCTCGATATATATGAAGAGGTACAGAAAGGTCACAGCTTCTCGGAAGCTATCGCAACAAAGCCGGGCGTATTTCCGCAGCTGTTTGTCAGCATGGTAAGTGCCGGTGAAGCTTCGGGTAACCTTGATGTAATTATGAACCGTGTATCCGAGCACTATGCAAAGGACAGCAAGACGCAGAACAAGATAAAGGGCGCTATGATATATCCTATCGTACTGCTTGTACTGCTGGTAGGTATCATGATAGCGATGTTCACGATGATCATGCCTATGTTCCGTGACCTTGCGGGCGATACCGAGATGCCGCCGCTTTCGGCTGCTATTTTCGGCATAAGCGACTTTATGATTAATCAGTGGTATATACTTATTATAGTAGTTATAGCAATTGTTATCGCTCTCAGAATTATAATAAAGACGCCCTCGACCAAACTGAAATGGGACGAGATGCTGCTTAAGATACCGACGGTAGGCAAGCTGCTCAGGACGATTTATACCGCCCGTTTTGCCCGTACTATGTCGAACCTTTTCGCAAGCGGTCTTCAGATGGTAGAGTGTATTGAAAAATCGGTAAGTACTCTCGGCAATACATATATTATAAAGCAGTTTGAAGATGTTATTGAAAATGTTAAACGAGGCGAAGCTCTCTCGGTTGCAATGGGCAGAATAAACGTCTTTGACGGAATGTTCGTTTCGATAGTTTATGTCGGTGAGGAATCAGGTACTCTTGATACTATCCTTGCTAAGTCGTCGGATTATTACGATGATGAATCCGACTCCGCAGTTTCAAGACTGGTAGGACTTATGGAGCCTGTAATGATCATACTGATGGGTCTTATGGTAGGCTGCTTGCTTGCAGGCGTATTCCCGATTCTTTACTCCGGTATGGAAGGTATGGGAAATACCTGATACACGAAGAAAAAACAACCTAATTTGCAGGAAGGAAATTAACAGATATGTTATCCATTGATATTACCGACAGACAAATAAAGCTTGTGCGTGGCGCAGCTCAGGGTGCAAAAATCAAAATCGATGAAGTTGACTTCAGAGAAATAGAAAAAGGACTTGTTTCAAACGGTTACATAGCGGATGTTCCGCTTGTTGCGGCTGAGATCATTGATATGATCAACTCAAGATCCATAAAAGAAAAGGATACCATAGTATCCATAAGTTCAAGTTCGATACTTTACAAGGAGCTTTTGCTTCCCAAGCCCAAGAAGCTGTCAAATACAGCGGCTATAGAGGCGATGATAGGAAGCAATATGGGTATCACGGGTGACTACAATATCTCGTATACTATCGTAGGCGAGACTGTAGACGAAAACAAGAATCCTCTCATCAAGGTTCTTGCTACTGCCTGCCCCCAGAGACTTGTTGACGGATATGTAAAGCTGTTTACTCATATGGGTCTTTCGCTCAAGGCGGTAAACATTTCGAACAACGCTATATCCCGTCTTATTCAGAACACTCCCAAGATGTCAAGCTATATGCCTCTCTTGCTTGTGCAGATAGACAAGGAGTTTTTGAATATCAACCTGTATGAAGACAATGTTCTTTCGTTCTCAAGATACTTCAAGATAGATCCGTCTGATTATAACCACGCAGAGGATTACGTAAACCAGGCTATTTACGACAACCTGTTCAGAATGTTCCAGTTCTTCCAGTCAAGGAAGGATATGAAGCCCATCAAGGAAATGATGTTCTACGGTGAGATAACCGACTTCATAGCGCTCACCAATACCGTTTCCGGCTTCAATGTTCCGTGCCATATACTGAGCGCACCCACAAACATTGCGTCAAGAGCCGATTTTGAATTTACTGTTTATGCAAACGCAATCGGCGCTCTGTATAAAGTAAATAAAGAGCTTGAGCATATCAACCTTCTTGCTACTACGGCTGCAAGAGAGAGCAAGGGACTCAATACATTCTTTATCGGACTCGGTGCAGCGGCACTCTTAAGCGTACTTGCGGTAGTCGGCGCAAATGTTGTTGTAGATGTCATCAACGGCAACATTCAGAATCAGATAAAGCAGGAACAGGCTAAGATCGATGATACGGTACTTCAGTCTCAGCTTGCGGAGCTTAAGCAGAAAGAGGGCGTTCTTGAAAACTTCCAGAGCTATAAGGATTCTATAGCGAACGCCGAAATAATGTTTAATTATATGCCTAAGGGCACGACCGATGTTTATAAGATGCTAAGAGAACCGTTTACGGAAAAGCAGGC
>JAEDNF010000278.1 GCA_016302655.1 Oscillospiraceae bacterium
TGTCGGCTAAATTCGGCACACCCAGATTCTACAATATAAAAGATATCTGTTTCAGCGCAAAGAGAGCTCAGCAAGGCTCTTCGCTGTCTTTAAGAGAGCTTATGGATATCGGAGCTTTTTTACGTGAGGTATCGGGACTTGACGAATGGTATTCACAGTGCAGCGGTATAGAAACTTCGCTCTCGGAATATTTTGAACGGCTAAGCGTCAATAAGCATCTTGAAAATATGATAACAAACGCTATCATATCCGAGGAAGAACTTGCTGACAGTGCAAGCCCACAACTTGCGGCAATAAGACGGGCAATACAGCGCAAAAGCCTTGCGGTAAGAGAACGGCTTGACAAACTGATAAAGAGTCAGACAAATCAGAAATATCTTCAGGAAAGCCTTGTCACTATGCGTGACGGCAGATTTGTTGTACCCGTAAAAACCGAGTACAAGAGTGAGATAAGCGGTCTTGTCCACGATACTTCGGCTACCGGCGCAACGCTGTTCATAGAGCCTATGGCGGTAGTTGAAGCCAATAATGAGATAAGAGTTCTTCAGATTGAAGAGCAAAAAGAGATAGAGCGTATAATTAAGGAAATGTCTGAGCTTGTCGGCAGTTTTGCCGAGCCTATGATAAATGATTACGAAACGGTCATTGATATTGAGACATATTTTGCAAAAGCAAATCTCGGCGCCAAGATGAAGGCAGTTACTCCGATAATCACGGACAAACCGTATTTTAATATAATAAAGGCAAGGCATCCTCTTATTGATAAAGAAAAGGTCGTTCCTATATCTATTGAGCTTGGCGGACAATACTCTTCGCTTATAGTAACCGGTCCCAATACAGGCGGTAAGACTGTTTCACTAAAAACAGCGGGATTGCTTGTGCTTATGGCAATGTGCGGTATGATGATACCGGCTTCGGAGAACAGCGTTATCGGTATGTTTGACGAAATATATGTCGACATAGGCGACGAACAGAGCATTGAGCAAAGCTTATCTACCTTTTCGTCACATATGACCAATATTTCAAGGATACTAAAAACTGCCGATTATAAGTCGCTTATTATGCTTGATGAGCTATGCTCGGGTACAGATCCCGTTGAAGGTTCTGCACTTGCGGTTTCTATTCTTGATGAGTTCAGGAAAAGAGACTGCAAATTGATGGCAACTACGCATTATCAGGAGGTTAAGATATACGCAGTCAAGACCGATGGTGTTGAGAATGCTTCCTGCGAATTTGATATCAAAACCCTTCGTCCGACATATCGTATTATTGTCGGTATGCCAGGTAAATCAAACGCATTTGCTATCTCGGCAAAGCTTGGTATAGGCAGCGATATCATAGATAATGCGAAGGAGCTTGTCAGCACAGAAGATAAGCGCTTTGAAGAAGTTGTGCAGTCGCTTGAGAAAACAAGACAGGAGCTTGAAAAGCAGAAAAATTCTGCTGCCGCTGAAAACAGAAAGGCACAGGAAATAACAAAACAGCTTGAAGCGGAGAGAGAACAGCTTGATAAGGACAAAGAAAAAGAGCTTCAGGATGTCCGCAGTAAAGCGGCGAGCATAATTGAAGAGGTGCGTTTTCAAGGCGACCTTATGTTAGAAGAGCTTGAACAGATAAGAAAGCAGAAAGAAAGCGCAGATTTTTCTCAGAAGGTTAAGGGCGCTCGTTCACGAATCAATACATCTGTGAACGGAATGTACGATACAGCTAATCCCATTATGAATAAAAAGGTGGATCATTATGTTCTGCCCAGACCTCTTAAGGTCGGAGATACTGTAAGGCTTGCCGACCTTAATAAAGAGGGAACTCTGTTAAGGCTGCCCGATTCCAAGAATATGTGTTTTGTACAGGTCGGCGCAATGAAGACAAAGACAAGGCTTGATAACCTCCGTCTTGTTGAGGAGAAGAAGGAAAGCAAAAAACAACAGCCTCCTGCAAAAGTCGGCAAAAAGCTAATAAGTAATTATTCCCGTAAAAGCGGTATGGAGCTTGATATCAGAGGTATGCTCGGTGACGATGGCGTAATGGAGGTAGACAGATTTATAGACAGCTGTCTTATGAGCGGAATATCTGTTATAACTATCATTCACGGAAAGGGAACAGGTGCGCTTCGCTCGGCTGTTCAGCAATACTTAAGAAAGAATCCCCATGTAAAATCCTTCCGTGACGGTGCGTACGGCGAGGGTGAAGCCGGCGTGACCGTAGCTGAGCTTGAATAACGGAGGAGATATGATAAAAGTAGCTGCATTTGATATCGGCGGTACGCTTATGGAATATAAAGGAATGCCGGGCGTATGGATCGATTATTATGAAAATGGTTTCAGGGCGATTCGTGATAAAATGCTGCCGAAACTAACCGATAGCGATATAAAAGCCGCTGTGACAATACTGCGAGGATACAATCCAACAGTAAAATATCGTGAGGCAGATTACGGATATGAGCGTATTTTCTCGGAGATATTGCAAGAGTGGAAAATCAGCGGTGTTGATATAAGACAGCTCGCTTTCTGCTTTTTTGAGTCGTTTCATTTATGCGCTTATAC
>JAEDNF010000279.1 GCA_016302655.1 Oscillospiraceae bacterium
TCCACATGCCCCGTTCTGCTGAACATATCAACCGCCACGCATTTTTCCGTTTCGTAGCCGAGCTCTTTGAAATAAGCACAGTCTCTTGCGGCGGTGGCGGCGTTGCAGGATACCATTACTATTCTCGGCGCACAAAAGGCGGCTATCTGTTCTGTCGCTTGCTTTCCGCAGCCCTTTCTGGGAGGATCGACTATAATAACATCGGGGCGCAGATTACGCTCGTAGAGTATTTTTGAGGCCTCTGCCGCATCGGCGCAGATAAACTCTGCATTATCTATTTTGTTCATCTGTGCATTATGCTTTGCGTTCTCTATGGCTTCGGGTATTATCTCAACGCCTATTACCTTTTTTGCTTCTTTCGCCATAGATAGCCCTATTGTACCTGCTCCGCAGTAAAGGTCGAGTACGGTTTTGCCTTTTGCGTCGGCAAACTCTCTTGCGGCGGCATACAGCTTTTCTGCCGAAGGCGTGTTCACTTGATAGAATGCTTTAGGAGCAATATTGATTTTATTGCCGCACATCGTGTCGGATATGATTCCGTCGCCCTGCAGCGCTATCTCTTTATCTCCCAGTATCACATTGGTATCTTCGGGGTTGATATTTATTACCGATGTATTGATTTGGGGGAATTTTCCGCACAGCTTTTCTGACAGTTCTTTTAGAGCAGGAGCGTATTTTGCTGCTACTATGCACAAAGCTATTTCGCCGCTGTAATGACCTTTTCTGAGGTAAATGTGCCTTAGTATCCCTTTGTGTGTTCTTTCGTCATAAGCAGAGATATTAAGCTCCTGTGCCGTTTTAAGAAACTCATTTACGATATCGGAAAAAATATCCGGTTGAAGAAGACACTTTTTGCAGGGAATTATCCTGTGAGAGTGAAAAGCGTAGAATCCTGCCGTAAGATTGCCATCGTTATCAGTTCCTATCGGCATCTGTAACTTGTTTCGGTAGCCGTAAATCTCATCGTTTGCGATTATCGGAAGAAACTGCGGCGACAGACCTCCTATCCTTGTGAATGCGTCTTCGACAAACCTCTGCTTAGCGGCAAGCTCCGCTTCGTAGCTTATATGCCTAAGCGAACATCCGCCGCATTTGCTGTACACAGGGCAGTCGGGCGTTATCCTGTCGGGGGAGGGCACTATTATCTCTTCAATCTTTGCATAGGCGTAGGTCTTGTTCACTTTCAGGATCCTGACTTTAAGTTTGTCTCCTATAGCGGAAAACGGCACGAAAATAACCATGCCGTCTTTTTTGCCTATGCCCGAACATTCGCTTGAAAGAGCAGTTATCTCAATTTCAATGATGTCGTTCTTTTTCATTATATCTGTCCTAAGCTGAGAGCCTTAAGGTATGCATTGATGAAGCCGTCAAGGTCGCCGTCCATAACAGCGCCTATGTTGCCCATCTCAAAGTTTGTCCTGTGATCCTTTACCATTGTATAGGGCATAAATACATATGAGCGTATCTGTGCGCCCCATGCGATCTGAAGCTGTTCGCCCTTGATATCGGATATCTTGTCGAGATGTTCTCTTTCCTTGATTTCAAGCAGCTTGGACTTAAGCATACGCATAGCGTACTCTCTGTTCTGATGCTGTGAGCGCTCGGTCTGGCAGGCGCATACTATGCCTGTGGGGATGTGTGTGATACGGACAGCAGACGATGTCTTGTTGACCTTCTGACCGCCTGCGCCGCTTGCACGGTAAACATCCATCTTTATCTCATCTTCGCTTATCTCAATGTCGATATCTTCATTAATTTCCGGCATTACTTCAACGGAAGCAAAGCTGGTGTGTCTGCGTCCCGAACTGTCGAAAGGGGATACACGGACAAGTCTGTGTACGCCGTTTTCGCTCTTGAGATAACCGTATGCGTTTCTTCCCTCAACCAGTATGCTGGCACTCTTTATTCCTGCTTCTTCGCCGTCAAGATAGTCAAGCACCGTAACCTTCATACCATGCTGTTCAGCCCAGTGGTTATACATACGGTAAAGCATTTCAACCCAGTCCTGCGCCTCTGTTCCGCCTGCGCCTGCGTGGAATGTCAGTATGGCGTTGTTATGGTCAAATTCACCCGACAGTAAAGTTGCAAGCTTCTGTGCTTCAAGCTCTGTTCTGAAGTGCTTTGCAAGCTCCTGAATCTCGGGAAGCATGGATTCGTCATCTTCCTCCTGCGCAAGCTCAAGCATAGTCAGCACATCGTCATAGCTTTCACGCAGTTTGTTGTAGCTCTGTACTATATTCTTGTCTTCGCCTATCTTCTGTGATACCTTCTGAGAGTTCTCGATATCGTTCCAGAAATCGGGCTGTGCACTCTGTTCTTCGAGCTTAACTATTTCAGCTTTCAGATTATCAAGATCAAGTGCGCCGGCAAGCTCCTTAAGCTCAGGCTCATAGCCGTCAAACTCTATTTTAAGCTCATCGTATTCTAACATATATACCGTTCCTTTCGATTTTAGCAATACTGTTTAATTATATACCAAAAAAATTTTTTTGTAAAGCCTTGAAATCGTTTTCATTTTATGATATACTTAATTTATT
>JAEDNF010000028.1 GCA_016302655.1 Oscillospiraceae bacterium
AGCAGAAAGCAATTATGTCGAGGGTTAAAACTGTGCAAACAAGTCAAAAGGTATCTGACATAACTTCTATCGCAAAGTGGCACTCTCGTCGAAACGAGTTCCGCTTATTCCGATTTTTTACTCTGTAAAAAATCAGTCATCCGCTTCACTGTTTCTCCTCTCCGCAAAAAGTCACGCTCGGCTCAGCTGCTCGTTTGTAAACGCACTCTGGGCGCTGAGCTTTCGCTACCAACTTTTTGCGGTTTTTTGCGTTTAACGCCATATTTACCGCAGTTCACGCATCCTTGCGTAAGAGCGAGCCCCCTCTCCCCTTTAGGTGTCTCCCGCGATACAGACTCTAAGTGTATCGATTTGTATAGCGTGCCCGCTTATTGCAAAGCGTCCCACTTGTAGTATTCTCTCGCTACCAACTTTATTGCTGAAGAATAGCTACTCCTCAACCACATACAAAAATCCCCTACGGAATCCGTAGGGGACTTTATCACTTGTTATTTATCGCTTTGCTTTAAAGCCGAAATTACTTTCTCTTCTTAGCTACGATAACAGCGCCTGTAGCGAGAACTGCAACGCCTGCTACTAATGCAACGCTCTCAACACCTGTATTTGTGCTGGGCTTTGTAGAATCACCTGTTGTAGGAGCATCTGTAGGCTCATCAGTGGGCTCATCTGTAGGCTCGTCTGTGGGCTCATCTGTAGGCTCGTCTGTGGGCTCATCTGTAGGCTCGTCGGTGGGCTCATCTGTAGGCTCGTCTGTGGGCTCATCAACTGTAGGCTCGTCAACGGGCTCGTCTGCAGGAAGACCGCTTACTGTGAACTCGATCTCAACTGTTTTAACGGCATTTGTAGGATATGTGCCGTGGAAACCGATTTCCTTAGCAGTAGGATTATAATCGTTTGTTACATCAATTCTTGTATAACCGCTTTTATTGCCTTCTTCTTCATCAACGATAGCCTCATCGAGCTTGAACTGCTCAACACCGTCGAATAAGAGCTTTACATCTGTAATAGTAGCAACACTCTTTTTGTTTTCTTTATCATAAGGAATATCTGTTGATACAAATAACATATTGAAGCCGGCAGAACTATCAAGCTCCCAAGGGAAATCGGTAATGCCAACCTTATATGTGCCGTCTTTATCAATCTGCACATCTGTGTATGTAACAGGGATAGCATATCCATCAACATCATAATCAAAATTATCGGTATAGTCGGGATATGTATCGGGATCGTTTCCGCCCCATACTATTGCCGCTGTTGTGAATAATCCTGCAAATTCTGAATCCTTACCGTATTTTGCTTCATTCCAAGCATTTCTGAAAGAGTAAGCAGGAGTCTGGAAACCGATATAAGCATTATAGGTTTCAGCTGCTGCACCTACTGTGAGAACGCCTGCAACTGCCATAGCTGCTGCTGCGCCGATGAACTTTTTCATCTTCATTTTAATTACCTCCAAAAAATAATTAATTTCTTTTTTAAAATTAGAATACGAATAACCGATAATCGATTACACAGATTCTGTTACGATAATTATAACTGTAAAATTGTAATAAATCAATTTGCATTTTTCACATATTTAACACATCCGTTTTAGCTATTTTGTACATTTAGGTTATTAAGTAAAAAATAGCGCCGCCAAAACGGGGCGATTTTGTGTATAATATTGACTTTTTTGGAATAGAAGTATATAATTTCATTAATGGCTATAATCGGTTTCGCTAAACCAAATTTAAAGGAGATGTAAATATGAAGACGCTGAAAAAGTTTCTTTTAGGATTTGTCACCTTTGCAGCTATGGCAGTGCTTTGTGCGGTGTGCGCAGGAGCGGAAACTTATGGCGACTATGTGTATGCGGTGCTTGACGACGGTACGATCGAAATCACCGGTTATAACGGCACAGATACCGATGTCACAGTTCCTTCTACTCTAAACGGCAAAACCGTTACGAGCATTGGCGACTCATCATTCAAATTCAACTCAACTATAGAATCGATCTCGATACCGGGTACTGTGAAAACTATCGGAAACTATGCATTTGACAAATGTACTTCATTATCTTCTGTCAATCTGCCGAGCAGTGTAACAACTTTGGGGAATTATTCATTCAATCGTTGTTCATCTCTTGAATCGATAAATATACCAAGCAGCGTGAAAAGTATAGGAAGCGGCGCATTTGAAGAGTGTACGGCTCTCAAATCTATAACAATACCAAACGGTGTGAAAATGATTGATGCTGCTACATTTTCGTTCTGCTCATCACTTGAATCAATATCCATACCGGACAGCGTTAAAAGTATAGGTAATTATGCATTCCAGAAATGCTCAATTCTTTCCTCAATAACATTACCCGATAGCGTAGCCAAAATAGGTCAATATGCGTTTGAAGGCTGTACTTCTCTCGCATCTATCTCTATACCAAGCAGTGTGACGGAAATACAATCATCGGCGTTAGGTTACTATTATAACAAAGATAGTTCTGAATATGAAATTCTGCCCGGTTTTAAAATCTACTGCTACGCAGGAACGCAAGGTGAAAAATACGCACAAAACAACGGCATTGATTATTCAATAATTTTCAATACAGAGGCAACCGCCTTCACCGATAAAACAATTACTCTGGGATGGAATCTATATCTTTCTGCCGACGGATATATTATAGAAAAATCCGAAGGAAGCAGCTGGAGCCGTATAATCACGATAAAAGACAGCAGTATAACAAACTACACCGTAACCGGTCTTACACCCGCTACTGCGTACCGTTTCAGAGTAACTCCTTATAAAATGAACGGTAGCATCATATCAAGAGAAACCGGCGCAACTACAACGGCAAAAACCAAGCCTTCGCCCCTCGCCGGATTAAAAGCTGCGGCGGCTACAAACGGCACAGGCATAAGACTCAGCTGGAATAAGAATACACAGACTACCGGCTATATTATTGAATCGTTTGTCGGAACCAAATGGCAGCTTGTGACTACTCTCACTAACAACAGCTCGTCAAGCTATACCGTATCCGGACTTGAACCCTCTACCGCTTACCGTTTCAGAGTAACGCCGTACACCAAATTAAACGGCACTATGATAAAAGGCACAGCGGCAACGGTGATCGGTAAGACTGCACCTACAGTACTCACCGATCTGAAAGCTACGGCGGCGACTAACGGCACGGATATAAAACTCAGCTGGAATAAAAACGAAACAGCAACCGGTTATATCATTGAAAAGGCCGTCGGAAGCGAATGGGTGCGTGTTATAACCGTAACATATAACAGCAGACTAAGCTATACCGTTACCGGTCTTAACGCTTCGACTTCATACCGCTTCAGAGTAACTCCGTATACCACTTCAGGCAGCACAATTATCAGAGGTGCGGCGGCGACGGTTACCGGCAAAACCGCACCGTCAGCACTTACCGGTCTGAAAGCTGCGGCAACAACAGACGGCACAGGCATAACACTAAGTTGGGATAAGAATACAACAGCAACCGGCTATATCATTGAAAAGGAAGTCGGAAGCGGCTGGGTGCGTGTTATAACCGTCACAAAAAACAGCAAACTTAGTTATACCGTTACCGGTCTTGACGCTTTGACCTCATACTGCTTCAGAGTAACTCCGTACACCACATTAAACGATACGATAATCAGAGGTACGGCGGCGACGGTAACAGGCAAAACAACAGCGTAACAGATTTGCAAAAACAGGATAAAAAATACGGCTTACCGATTGCGGTAAGCCGTATTGCTGTATCTGCTTATATATTCTTCGCTATCATATCGCCCATTTCGGAGCAGGAGAGCTTTGTCATGCCTTCGCTCATAATATCGCCTGTGCGGTAGCCGTCCTTAAGAACCTTGCTTACTGCGTTTTCTACGGCGTCTGCTTCTTCGGTCATATCAAAGCTGTACCTGAGCATCATTGCCGCAGACAGTATAGTTGCGATAGGATTAGCCTTGTTCTGTCCTGCGATGTCGGGAGCCGAGCCGCCGCTGGGTTCGTACAGACCGAACTTTGTTTCGTTCATGCTTGCCGACGGGAGCATACCGATCGAGCCGGTTATCATGCTTGCTTCATCGGACAGAATATCGCCGAACATATTCTCCGTTACCATAACATCAAACTGCGCAGGATCCTTTACAAGCTGCATTGCGCTGTTGTCAACCAGCATATGCTCAAGAGTAACCTCGGGATAATCCTTTGCTACTTCGTTTACGACCTTTCTCCACAGCCTTGAAGAGTCAAGCACATTTGCCTTATCTACGCTTGTTACCTTTTTTCTTCTCTTCATAGCAACATCAAAAGCCTTTATTGCTATTCTGCGGATTTCCTCTTCGCTGTACACAAGAGTATCTGTAGCTGTCATAACACCGTTTACTTCTTCTGTCTTTCTTGCACCGAAGTAAAGACCGCCTGTAAGCTCACGCATAATGAGCATATCAAAGCCCTTTGAGCTTATCTCTGTCTTTAACGGACAAGCACCGGCAAGCTCGGAGTAAAGCACGCAGGGACGGAGGTTTGCAAAAAGTCCGAGCGCCTTTCTGATACCGAGAAGACCTGCTTCGGGGCGAAGGTGCGAGGGGAGCTTATACCAGGGAGATGTTGTCGTATCTCCGCCGATAGAACCCATAAGCACCGCATCCGACGCCTTGCACGCCTCTATCGTTTCATCTGTCAGCGGTACGCCGTTTGCGTCTATTGAGCATCCGCCCATAAGAAGCTGTGTGTAGTTGAATTTATGGCTGTACTTTTCTGCCACCTTATCAAGTACCTTCATAGCTTCCGTTACTATCTCGGGACCTATTCCGTCGCCCTTTATAACGGCAATGTTCTTTTCCATAGATAATTTCCTTTCCTGTATTACAATTCGATCGTGTACACGGATATTTCCGTATCGGGAAAAACCGTGCTTGCTTCGTTCTTTACAAATTCAAAGCCGAACTTTTCATAAAAACGCCTTGCCGCCGTATTCTTTTCAAGGCAGTCAAGCACTGCGTTTTTATAGCCTTTTTCCCTTAAAGCTCTAAGAGTATATGACAGCAGTTTTCTGCCTAAGCCTTTGCGCCGTTCGTTTGGTGCTACATAAAGCTGTACTACATTTGCATAGTCCCGGTATCTGCCGCTCGTGCAACGCACCGCCGTGCATACCGCACGCACGACCTTGTCACATTCAAGCACAAACATAACCGTACCGCTGTCAGAAAGCAATTTTGCAAGGCTTTCCGCACGCACATCAGCGTACCGCTCTATTGCATCATCGGGCAGTATGCCGCTGTAGCAGACACGCCACCCATCGTTTATGACACCGCACACCGCAGGAATATCCGACTTGTCAGCCGCCCTTATATCGATCCTCATGGCTTATTTCAGCGAGTTCAGAAGTCCGCCCTTGCTGATGATGTCCTTTATAAATTCGGGGAAAGGCTCAGCCTTATATGTACATCCCTTTGTGATATTGGTGATAACACCTGTGTCAAAGTCTACCTCGACCTCGTTGCCGTTTTCGATATCCTTTGCCGCTTCATCACATTCAAGGATAGCAAGACCGATGTTGATGGAATTGCGGTAGAATATTCTCGCAAAGGTGCTTGCTATTACGCAGGAGATTCCGCTTGCCTTGATTGCTATGGGAGCGTGCTCTCTTGAGCTTCCGCAGCCGAAGTTCATATTGGCTACGATTATGTCGCCTTCCTTTACATTTTTGACAAAGTCCTTGTCGATATCCTCCATGCAATGACTTGCAAGCTCCTTGTGGTCGGCTGTGTTAAGGTATCTTGCAGGTATAATTACATCCGTGTCAACATTGTCGCCGTATTTATGTACTGTACCGTGTGCCTTCATATATGTTCTTCCTTTCTGTTATATCTCAAAATCAACGCAGCTGCGCTTTGCCGTGTACGGCCTTACCGTGCTGTCGGCAACCTTCACATGCTCGGGATGAGTCGAGTAGCCTTTCAGCGCTTCGGCACTCTCGAATGTGCTGTCAAGCATAAGGTCTCCCGTAGAAGAACCGAGCAGTTCGGTTATTACCTTTATCTCAACAAGTCCGTCTATCTTGCCGATGAGACTCTCAAGCCCCTGCTTTATCAGCTGCTTTCTTTCCTGCTTTTCGGCATCGGAAAGCTCGTCTTTAAGATTCCATATTATTATGTGCTTTACCATATATCCGCCTTACTGTATACCTGTTATCTTGCCTGCTATTGCGCTTGCGGCGGCTACCGCAGGGCTTGCAAGATATACCTCGCTGTCAATGTGTCCCATTCTTCCGACAAAGTTTCTGTTAGTAGTGGAAACGGCACGCTCGCCTGCCGCAAGTATTCCCATATGACCGCCCAGACACGGACCGCAGGTAGGAGTGGAGAATACACAGCCTGCGTTTATAAATATCTCTGCGAGTCCTTCTTTGACACACTGCAGATAAACCTTCTGAGTGCCGGGGATAACTATGCATCTTACGCCCTTTGCAATGTGCTTATCTTTAAGTATCTCTGCGGCGATACGCATATCGCTTATTCTGCCGTTGGTGCAGGAGCCGATAACTACCTGGTCTATCTTTATATCTTCGGTTATTTCATCGGTAGTCTTTGTATTTTCGGGCAGATGAGGGAAGGATACCGTCTGCTTTACTGTTGACAGGTCGATATCTATGACTCTTGAATATACTGCGTCATCGTCAGCCTTGAATATATCAAAGTCACGGTCTGCTCTTTCCTTCATATATGCCATTGTTATCTCGTCAACTTCAAATATGCCGTTCTTTGCGCCTGCTTCTATCGCCATATTTGCTATGCACAGTCTGTCGTCTATGCTGAGGCTCTTAAGTCCTTCGCCCGTAAATTCCATCGACTGATAAAGTGCGCCGTCAACGCCTATCATACCTATGATATGCAGTATTACATCCTTGCCGCTGACATATTTGTTCAGCTTGCCTGTGAGGTTGAACTTTATCGCAGAGGGTACTTTGAACCATGCCTCGCCCGTTGCCATGCCTGCCGCCATATCGGTAGAGCCTACGCCGGTAGAAAATGCACCGAGCGCTCCGTATGTACAGGTGTGGCTGTCTGCGCCTATGCAAAGCTCGCCGGGGCCAATAAGTCCTTTTTCGGGGAGAAGTGCGTGTTCGATGCCCATATCGCCTACATCGTAGTAATTTGTGATATCATACTTTCCTGCGAACTCTCTGCACTGCTTGCACTGTGTAGCCGCCTTGATATCCTTGTTCGGCGCAAAGTGATCCATTACGAGAGATATTCTGTCCTTGTCAAATACGCCGCCAAAGCCTGCCTTATTGAACTCGTTGATAGCAACGGGACTGGTTATATCGTTTCCCAGTACCATATCGAGCTTAGCTTTTATCAGCTGTCCCTCTCTTACGCTTTCAAGTCCTGCGTGCTTTGCCAGTATCTTCTGGCTCATAGTCATGCCCATTTATTTGTTCCTGCCTTTCTAAGCTATGCCCATATTGAGCATATATTCTATTGAATCGGTCAGTGCCTGAACACTGGCACTGATTATATCCTCTGATACGCCGACGGTCGTCCATACATTGTCTCCGTCTGTGCTTGCTATAAGAACTCTTGTTACTGCCGCAGTAGAACTGCCCGAGCCTATTACCCTTACCTTATAGTCAAGCAGATGCATCTTCCTGAGCTGCGGATAAAATACCTCAAGCGCTTTTCTGAGCGCCTTGTCTATTGCATTAACGGGGCCGCTGCCCTCGTCGGCGGTTATTTCGTGGCTGTCGCCGACTCTTATTTTTATCAGCGCAGTAGCCTTTTCGATAACGCCCTCTTCTATGCGTGAAGAGATTATCTTGAAATAGTCTATGTCAAAATGCGGTACGAAGCGGCCAAGCTCACGCAGTACCATCATATCAAAGCTGGCTGCCGCCGCCTCAAACCTGAAGCCCGTCTGCTCAAGCTCTTTAAGCTTCTTTGTGATAGCTATCGTCTGGGGGCTGTTTTTGTCAAGGCTGTCGTCAAACCGTCTTATAGCGGACAATATTGCCGCCCTGCCCGATACCTCAGACAAGAGATAACGCCTTTCGTTGCCTACTGCCTCGGGGCGTATATGCTCAAAGGTAGCAGGATTTTTTGCCACTCCGTCTGCGTGCATTCCTGCTTTATGGGAGAATGCCCCCGAGCCGATATACGGCGTTGTGACAGGCAACGACACATTTGCGACTTCGGATATATAGCGTGCCGTATCCGTAAGCATGGCAAGCTTTTTATCGCTTAGTATCCTGTCGCCGTACTTCAGCTGTATATCGGCTATTACGGTAGATAAAGCGGCGTTGCCGCAACGCTCTCCGAAGCCCGTAAAAGTTCCTTGTATATGCTCTGCGCCCGCTTTATAAGCGGCAAGCGTATTTGCAACCGCACAGCCGTTATCGTTATGGCAATGGATTCCGAGCTTTACCGATATTGCCTTATCTGCGGCCTTTACCGCCTTTTTTATATCCTCGGGGAATGTGCCGCCGTTTGTATCGCAAAGGCAGATCACCGACGCTCCGGCTTTTTCGGCGGTAGCAAGCACCTGAAGCGCATATTCCGAGTCTGCCTTGTAGCCGTCAAAAAAATGTTCGGCATCAAAGATTACCTTGCGGTGATTCTTTACCAAAAAGTCTATACTGTCGGCTATCATTCTCAGGTTTTCTTCGGGAGAAACGCCGAGGATACATTCAACATGAAGCTTCCACGCCTTGCCGAATATCGATACATACTCCGTCTGCGCTTTGAGCAGAGCCGCAAGATTTTCGTCCTCGCAGGCTTTAAGCCCTTTTCTTACGGTAGAGCCGAATGCAACCGCCTTTGCGTTATAGTGTCCTTCGTTTATACGGCGGAAAAACTCAAGGTCTTTAGGGTTTGAAAACGGATTCCCCGCCTCGATAAGCTCTATGCCGAATCTGTCCAGCGCAGAATATATATTAAGTTTGTCTCTTAATGAAAAGCTAATGCCCTCGCCCTGCGCACCGTCACGAAGCGACGAGTCCAGTATCTGCACAGCCATATTTCCCTCCGCTATCAGTCTCGTTCAAGGGCGGATATTCCCGTTCTTACAAGCTCCTTTACTCCGTAAGGCTGTAATAAGCCGATAAACGAATCTATCTTTTCGGGTTCGCCTGTAAGCTCAAGCATAAGTCTGCTCTCGGCAACATTTACAACCTTTGCTCTGAACAGATTTGCGATCTCGATAACGGGCTGGCGTGAAGCAGGTCCGTTGCCGACTTTAAGTATTATATGCTCACGGCAAACCGCATCGTGAAGCACCTTTACTTCCGATACATCATACAGCTTGCGAAGCTGTTTTACCAGCTGTTCTGTCACAGCCTCGTCGCCCTCGGCAACTATTGTCATTCTTGATATGCCGAGATTCTCCGTCTCTGCAACATTCAGGCTGATGATATTATATCCTCTGCGGCTGAACAGTCCCGTTACTCTGCCGAGTACGCCGATACCGTTATTAACGCAGACGGAAATTACATTTCTCTGTGTCATTGTTCTGCCTTCCTTCAGTCGTCCGTATTTATTTCAAGTATAGGTTCGGTAATGGATTTTCCTGCCGGCACCATAGGAAGAACATTTATATCCTTGTCTATGCGAGCTTCGATCAGCACAGGCGCAGTCTTTGATATTTCAACGGCTTCACGCAGTATCTCTTCACACTTATCCTCGCTGTCTATAACAAACGACTTTATGCCGAATGCCTCACCGAGCTTAATATAATCTGTAGGACGGTCGAGGGTGGTCTGTGAGAATCTCTTTTCGTAGAACAGCCTCTGCCACTGGCGCACCATACCGAGAACATTGTTGTTGATAACAAGCTCTATTACGGGGATATTATGCTTTGACAGCGTTACAAGCTCGTTTAAGTTCATATGGAAGCTGCCGTCACCTGCTATATTCACTACCGTCTTGTCGGGATTGCCGCACTTTGCGCCGATTGCCGCACCCAGTCCGTATCCCATCGTGCCGAGTCCGCCGCTGGTTATCAGCTGATGCGGATGCTTGTAGGCGTAATACTGTGCCGCCCACATCTGAGCCTGACCTACTTCGGTTGCGATAATAGCCTCGCCGCCTGTAAGCTTATCAAGCGTTTCTATCAGGTGCTGAGGAGTTAAAGTCAGCTCGTCTGTGCCTTTCTGACGGCAGAAATACTGCTCTTTCCACTTCTTTATCTTATAGTTCCACTCGATATGCGACTGCTGAGGAATAAGCTTTATCAGCTTCTTCATTACATCGGTGCTGTCGCCTATAACCTGGTGATATACTTTTATATTCTTGTTTATCTCAGCAGGATCGATATCTATATGCAGTACCTTTGCGTCGGGAGCAAAGGTCTGAGGATTACCTATCACTCTGTCGGAAAAGCGTGTCCCTATACCGATAAACAGATCGCAGTTCTTTATTGCCTCTGCCGCCGTCTTTGTGCCGTGCATACCGAGCATACCCATATAGCGCTCGTCTGTCTGGTCAAAGCAACCCTGTCCCATCAGTGAAGAAGCTACGGGAGCGTCGATAAGTTCGGCAAACTGTTTAAGGGTTTCAGCTCCCTCTTCGCCGTATATGCCTCCGCCTGTGTAAAGGAACGGGCGCTTGGAGCTTTTTATAAGCTCAGCCGCTTTTGCAATACAGCTGTCCTGGTGCATTGTAACGCTGACGGAATACGGCTTTATAGGCTTGTTGACAAAATCCGCCTTCTGCGCCGTTATGTCCTTAGGCACATCCACAAGCACAGGGCCTTTTCTTCCGCTTCCTGCTATGTAAAAAGCCTCACGGATAGTATCCGCCAGCTTGTTTACATCCTTGACAATAAAATTATGCTTTGTTATAGGCATAGTGATGCCTGTTATATCAACTTCCTGGAAGCTGTCGAGTCCGAGCAGCGAGCAGGCTACATTGCCGGTTATCGCTACCATAGGCACGCTGTCCATATATGCCGTAGCTATGCCTGTTACAAGGTTTGTCGCACCGGGACCCGATGTTGCAATAACAACGCCCGTCTTGCCGGTTGAACGGGCATAGCCGTCTGCGGCATGGCTTGCGCCCTGCTCGTGAGCCGTGAGGACATGATGTATCTTATCGCTGTAATTGTATAGGCTGTCATAGATATTAAGAACCGCACCGCCCGGATAGCCAAAAACGGTGTCAACGCCCTGTTCTATCAGGCATTCGCAGATTATATCCGCACCCGTGAGATTTCTCATTTCTTTCATTCCTTTTTTCTTTCCGTTGTCAATTTCTGTATATGCTAAGGATAAAAGCCTTATCGTTTTATTTTACCACGATAAAGCGTTTTTGTCAATGGTGAAACGGCATTACAGCCAATAATAAAAGGACACCGTGAGGCGTCCTCATCTTGTCGAAAAAGCCAAATTTTTATAAAACTGAGCTAATCCTCTATCCCCTATCCCTATGTGAACGCTCTGTGGCGCATCGTCCTGATGCGCTTTGGGCGTTCACTTTCAGGCATCCTTGCCT
>JAEDNF010000280.1 GCA_016302655.1 Oscillospiraceae bacterium
ACTCGCCGCCTACCATCGCCGCTAAGTGCGCCGCCATCATTTTTGCCGCATCGCCGGTCATATTATCGGCGTAATCTTTCGTCTGGCTAAGCGGTATGAAATCCTTTCGTGCAGGCTTTTCCTTAGGCTCGGGAAGAGCGTTCATAAAATCATCCGACGAAATCTCGGTGTACTTGTCGTAGCTGTCGATATATGACTTTGCCGTGCCTACTATCTTTGAATAGCCGGGATCGCCGCCGCTTATTACTTCCTCGAAGAACTGCCGTACCCTCTCGTCCCTGACTTTTGCAAGGCAGGAGGAAACATAGGAGTAAGTGGCGGACAGCTCGGGGTTGCGCATTACATTGAGCGCAAAATCCACAAAATCATTGACCGAGTGATACCTGAGATAACTGCAGGCGGTGGTAATACTGTTGTAGTAATTGGGCGAGATTATGACCTTTCCGTCAAGCTCGGTCTGCCCTGCAAGAAGTGCGTCAAGCATGGGCTTTGTAAGCTCGCTTACGCCCTGAGCGCACGCCGACATATCTGCGTCGGGATAACGCTCGGAAAAGATATCAAGCTGTTTCGGCAGGCGCTTCTGCCCCGATTTTGACACAACATCAAGCTTCTGCTTAATGCTGTCGTAGGTATCGGGCGTTACATATCTTCTTGCGGTGAGGCCTGTTTTCAGCTGTTCTTTTGACAGCAGTTCAAACGGTATCCTGTACGAAGCGGAAGAAAAACCGACCGTTTTCATTTCGCCGTTTTCGTCGGGAGCTTTCCATATTTCCCTTATCGGCTGTATCTGTACCGTGTAGAACGGCTCTTTCTCTATTGCCGCCGCACAAGCGGCATAATGCCCCTTTAAAAGCACCGAATACAGCCCCGAAAAATGCAGGGATATTCCGAAAAGGCTGCCGCCTCGTCTTCCTATCTTAGCGGCGAGCTTTATCTGCGACGAATCGTAGGCAGAGGGGCGCTTTGTAGGGATAAGAAAAGGCGCGCTGTAAGCCTTGTCGCCGATTACGCTTATGTTGCGGCTGCTGTGCCTTAACTGCTTTGAAACGCCGTATCCCGACCAGAAGAACATATTCTCCCCCGTTGTGGGATAGGTTTCTGCAAAGCTTATCGCATAAAGTCCGTCCTGAAGCAGTCTCATTATCGGCACTAAGGCATAGTCGGGCATTTCGCCGTTTGACAGCTTATCGTATGCGGAATCTATCGCATCTTTCATAATAGAGCCGCTTAAGACGCTTCCGTACTCGCTTATGACCTTGTCTGCGTTATCGTCATTCATACCGCCGCTTATCAGCATGACCGGCTCATCGTGTGCAAACATACAGTATTTGTCGCTGTCGGAGCTGATACGGCATATACCTATCTTAGAAAGTCCGTTTTTCACCGAGAAGATGATTACTTCGCTTTCATCGATATTTATATGCTCGCAGGTGACCTCCGGTATTCTTTCACTCATTCGCTTCCCCTTTGCTTAAGGTTATTTATCCCCCGTACCTAATTCAAGGTACTGCTCTATTCTTGCCTGAGCGCCGCCGTCGAAAAGCGATTTCGGGATCCAGGCAAGCGGCGTATTCTTCCTCATTACTATAAACATTGAAGCCGTCTCGGTGTAGCTGTCATTCATGCCGAAGCGTATCAGCTCGTGCGGACTGTAAACGCTCTCCTCGATTACCGATATCCCCAAAGGGCATACGGCAAAGGTGAGCATACCCGGGTGATCCATACAGCTTTTTATCAGAGGCGAATATTTTAGATGCGACACGGTGAGCATAACAAGGTAAGCAAGCACCACAGCGCCCACACCGCAGAAAAATCCGCCCATGCCGAGATACCACCAGTTATCCTCCGCAAAGCCGATAAGCAGCTGAAACAGCACGATTGCGGCGGCAAAAGCAAGTATGCCGACGCACCACAGAAGTCTGCCGACCTTGCCCGTTACCATAGCAAGCATTGAGGACTTCAGCTCCTTTGGGTTGTAGTCGCCCTTTGCGAATACCGCATTTGAAGGAATGTCACAGCTTGTATACAGCCTTTTGTCCGGCAGAATGTCACGGGGCATATCGCAGGGGATATCCCTTGCGGCTACGGCGGAAAGAAGAATAGTCTTTGCCGCATTAAACTGCGCCCTCGTTTCAAACGAGCCTGCAGGGATACGATAGGTCTTGCCGCCTGCGTGTATTGCAATGCCCGAATCGTCTATCCTTGCAGAGTCGATGTCCTTCCACAGATATACTTCGGGGTGGCTTTCACCGGGATATATCACCGAAAAATTATCGGATATTATGTAATTTGTACCGTTGCTGTCGGTCATTATCTGACCGCCGAGATGCTCAAACGCCATATATGCGCCTCTCTTTCAGCCTGCCGTCAGCGGCAGACGCAGATACTCTGAATATATATCGGCAGGAATGGGGGGAAAGTTTAGTTTTTTGGGGGGGGAATGCAAGGTATTTGAACAGAAAAAGATTTAGAAATTGCAAAATGTGGGTAAATCAAAACCACGCGTGAAACG
>JAEDNF010000281.1 GCA_016302655.1 Oscillospiraceae bacterium
TTACTGCTCGCTGTTTCCTTCCGTTCTGAACAGCTTCACGGTCGTTCCTTCCACCGCTTTTTCAATAAGCGGAGCAAAATCAAACGAATTTTCCGCCTTGATTATTTCGTCAAGCACGGGGCGTGTCTTTGGGTGCTTAGGGGTAAATACCGTACAGCAGTCCTCATACGGAAGCGTAGAAGTCTCAAATGTATCTATCTTTCTTGCGATCTCGATTATCTCTTTTTTATCCATTCCTATTACGGGACGGAAAACGGGATACTCTGCGGCGGCGTCGGTACACTGTATAGCCTTCAGCGTCTGGCTTGCGACCTGTCCTACGCTCTCTCCTGTGACAAGAGCGCCGTATTCATTTCTCTGCGCTATGATATTTGCTATCTTTACCATAAGTCTGCGCATAATGATAGTAAAGTACTCTTCGGGACAGTTGTCACGGAGCGCCTCCTGTATCTCGGTAAAAGGCACGCAGTAGAAGCGTACATCTCCGCAGTAGCTTGTGAGCTTCTCACAGAGCGTTTCGACCTTCATCAGCGCACGCTCCGATGTATACGGAGGGCTTACAAAGTGTATTCCGTCAACTATAAGTCCTCTCTTTGCCATCATATATCCTGCAACGGGGCTGTCTATTCCGCCCGACAGTAAAAGCAGCGCCTTGCCCGAGCTTCCGACAGGCATACCGCCTGCGCCGATTATACGCTCTGCGCTTATATATGCGCCCTTGTCCCTTATCTCGCACATTACCGTTACTTCCGGCTCGTGTACATCGACCGAAAGATGCGGATAAGCTTCAAGTATTGCGCCGCCGAGCTCCATCTGTATATCAGGCGTTTTCATCGGGAACGACTTGTCCGAGCGCTTTGCCTCAACCTTGAAGGTCTTTGCGTTTTTAAGAGCGTTTTCAAGATAAGGAACGCCCTGACTTTTTATCTGCTCAAAATCCTTTTCAAATACGGCACAGCGCTGTATTGCGCCGATACCGAAGATGACCTTCAGCTTTTCTATTACCTCGTCAAGATCGCACTCGCCCACAGGTTCTATGTAAATTGTAGACTGCTTACGCATATACTGAAATTTTCCGCAGTAGCGGAGTCTTCTCTTGATGTTCTTTACGAGAATATCCTCAAAGGTGCCCTTGTTGAGTCCTTTGAGTGCTATCTCTCCGTATTTTACCATTACAAGCTCTCTCATATATTATTTCCTTTCTTTGTGCGGTTGTTTGACTTAGTTCGTCTGAAGCGTGCTATACCGTTTTCTATCTCATCTGCAAGTCTGTCTATGTCGTCTATTGTCGTTTCCATAGAAAAGCTTACTCTTATCGTGCTGTCTGCTCTGTCTGCGCTAAGTCCGAATGAATCCGGCACAGAGCTTATCTTGCCCTTTGAGCAGGCAGAACCGCTGCTCACGAATATATCATGCTCTTCAAGCGAATGGAGCATTATCTCGCTCCTGACTCCCAGCACCGAGAAGCTGAGTATATTGTTAACGCTGTTATCGGGGCTGTTTATATAAACATCTTCCATTCTGCCGAGCCTTTCTTTAAGCCGCCTGTTAAGCACTCCGTAGTGCGAAAGGTCGGTAGGGTAGGCTTTTACTGCCGCCTCAAAAGAAGCAATAAGCTCGACAGGCTCTGTTCCCGGGCGCAGATTTTTCTGCTGACCGCCGCCGTAAACAAGCGGTGAGAAGCGTATCTTATCGGCACAGTAAAGTGCGCCGATACCTTTAAGCCCGTGTATCTTATGCGCCGATATGCTGATAAGATCGCCCATAAGCTTCACTTTGCAAAAGCCCTGCACGCCGTCTATATGAACAACGGTATCATTGTTTGCACTTTTTACAAGCCTGTACAGCTTTTCGGTATCCACCTTGAAGCCGTTTTCGTTGTTTACCGCCATACAGGATACGAGAATGGTATCTTTTGTGACATTATCCGCAATATACTGCTCAAAATTATCTATGGCGTCCTTGGGAGAAAGACGCACTATTTCAAATCCCTGTTTTTCCAGAGCGTCCATTGCTCTTGCAACAGACGGATGCTCCATAGCGGTAGTTACTATTCTGTTTCCTCTGCGCTTATATGCGTCAGCCACGCCTCTTATGGCAAGATTGTTGCTTTCGGTAGCGCCCGAAGTAAAATATATAGTACCCTTGCAGGAAAGTCTATTAAGCAGGGTTTTGCTTGCGCTGTTCATCAGCTTTTCCGATTCGATTCCGAGTTTATGAAGCGATGACACATTGCCGAAGCAGTTTCTCGCCGTATCCGCTGCCGCTTTTATCGCCTGCTCGCAAGGTTTTGTGGTGGCGGCATTATCAAGATAAATCAAAATTTCTTCTCCTTTGCTTTGTTTTTATCTGTTATCTATATGCGGTTTTAAGGCAACACCGCATAATTATTGTCGTGCGATTGCTTCGTCAGATTTTTCGTCAGATTGTACAGAAATTTTGCAGGCATACTAAAGTATGTCAAGAAATGTCTGTGCAAGATGACGGAAAATATGCAAGCAAGCGTGCGGC
>JAEDNF010000282.1 GCA_016302655.1 Oscillospiraceae bacterium
AGATTAAGCGAATTACCGTCAATTTTAAAAGTCGGTGGGCGTTCTGAATGGAACTGTGAATATTTACACCATCATACCGGCAAACCGATATGGTTTCATATTACCGTACTTTGCAAACTGATAAAAAGAGAAACTTATTATATAATTGTAATGTCAGAAAGAACTCAGGAAAGAAATAACGAACTCGTGCTCAAGGATGAAATTGATTCTGCTGAAAGGGCAAACAAAGCAAAAAGCGTTTTTCTTTCCAATATGTCACACGATATCAGAACACCGCTTAATGCAATAATCGGATATACAACTATAGCAAGCGAATGTGTTGATAATAAAGAGAAAGTGAGTGAATACCTGTCCAAAATTCTTTCTTCTGGAAATCTGCTTTTAAGGCTTATTAATGATATACTTGATATGAGCAGTATCGAAAGCGGAAAATTTTCATTAAACGAATCCGAAGTAGACTTGTCGGAAGTTCTTCACGGAATAAAAACAATAGTATTCGGTGAAATCGGAGGAAAGAAGTTCGAATTTGATATAGATATCTCAGGAATAAAGCATGAGCAGGTTTATTGTGACAGAATGAAACTTGAACAGCTGCTTATCAATCTTATTTCCAACTCGATCAAGTTTACTGAGCAATACGGAAATATATCGGTAATAATAGCAGAACATGAAACGGAAAATATGGGCATAGGTGATTATGAAATAATCGTGCGTGACAACGGTATAGGTATGAGTGAAAGCTTTGTCAATAAAATGTTTGAGCCGTTTGAACGGGAAAGGTCTTCAACAGTCAGCAAAACACAAGGCACAGGGCTTGGACTCGCTATATCGAAAAAAATAATTGATATGGCAGGCGGTACGATAAATGTAAAGTCAAAGAAAGGCGAAGGAAGTGAATTCACGGTACATCTGCCCTTCAAGATCATCAAAGGCAGCAATCAATCAGAAACAATAAAAGATTTTGACGGTACTATAATGGTATTAAGCAAAGGCGCTTCAAAAAGAAATATAGATTCAGCTCTTTCAAAGCTCGGAAAAGTATACGAAAGCATTGATACGCTTGATGCGCTTGAAAAATCGATCCGTGATAAAATGAATAATACAGACCGCAGAATAATTGCTGTAATTGATGAAGATGAAATATACGATAACGAAAGATTACTGAAAATTCTTGATAAAGAAGAAGTTTCCGTTATAATTATCGTAAACGATATTACCAAATTTAAAGACAATAATTTATCCGAAAAAGTAAGTGAAATATGCGAAAAACCTGTATTGACATCCGAGTTAAGAGACGCTTTGATTTGTGTTATCGGTAAAGCGGATTCGGAGCATGAGCTTTCATCAATAAACAGCTGTTATGATGTTTTGCAAGGCAAGAGGATTCTTATTGCTGATGACAGTAAAATAAACTGTGAAATAGTAAAGATAATGCTATCGGCATATAACATTTCCGTCGATATGGCTGAAGACGGAAGTAAAGCTATTGAAGCCGTAAAATCGGCAGTACCGTGCTACGACCTTGTACTTATGGATATTGAGATGCCTGTAATGGATGGATGTGAGTGCGCACGGAAAATTCGTGAAATGGGCTTTGACAGCGAGAAACTTCCTATAATAGCGTTAACCGCAAACGTCTTTAGCGAAGACCGTATTTCTTCAGCCGAAAACGGTATGAATGAGTATATGACAAAGCCGTTTGATAAAAACAATCTGCTGAAGGTTCTTTGTAAGTTCTTTAAATAACGACGGATTATCCCGATAAATAACAAATGCGGCACTTTTTCATATAATGTAATATTAACGCTTGTGTGAAAGGTGTATAGTATGAAGTATGAAAGAGAATTTACTGTCGCATTGGCAGGCAATCCTAATGTCGGCAAGAGCACTGTATTCAATGCATTGACCGGACTCAAACAGCATACGGGTAACTGGGTTGGCAAAACCGTAGGAAATGCAGAAGGCAGTTTCGTATTCAACAAAAGTAAATATATAATAACCGACCTTCCCGGTACATATTCGTTATGCGCTCACTCCGAAGAAGAGGTTATAGCAAGGAACCATATCTGCTTTGAAAAGCCTGATGTTACGGTTATAGTATGTGACGCTTCCTGCCTTGAAAGAAATCTTAATCTTGTTTTTCAAGTAACAGAGATAACGGGAAAAGCTGTTGTCTGCGTAAATATGGTAGACGAGGCACAGAAAAAGAATATATCTGTTGATACAAATAAACTGTCAGATATACTCGGTATACCGGTTGTACCTACTTGCGCAAGAAGAAAAAAAGGGCTCAGATATTTACTTGAGGCAATTGAAGAAGTTGCACAAAGAGCAGCATACTCAAACGATAAATCAATATCTTATACAAGCAGGATAGAATCTGCCATTACAAAACTGCTTCCTTATGCGCAAAAGATATGCGAAGATGAGAAAAAGCAAAGATTCATATGCATAAGATTTCTGCTCAATGATAAAGACATATTAAACGGTTTATGC
>JAEDNF010000029.1 GCA_016302655.1 Oscillospiraceae bacterium
GGGTTTGGGGCGAAGCCCCAAGCAAGGTCGCAGGGGCGGCAGCCCCCGATTATAAACCCCTTCCCGAGGGGAAGGGGTTTGGGGATGGGGATAGAGAATTTGCTCAATTTTTAAAGATAGACTTTTTATACAAACTGATGCCGCCGTAAAAACGGCGGCATCATAGCATGTTTAATTGTTCTTAGTCAGCCATATACTCGCAACATCGAGTGCCTCATACAAGCTTCCTCTTTCGCTTGTCTTGGCAATTATCTCGGTAGCCGGAACATTGGGATCGGTAGCCATAAGCTGAACTCTGGTCTTGTCGGCTACATCAAGGTCCTTGACCTTATGCGTGGATAATACGGTGAGCATTGCAACATACTTGTCGGACATATTGCCGAAATAGATTATGTTGTCCTTCCTTACAAGAGGGAATCCCTTGTATGTGAAAAATTCCTGTTGAGTCATATAACCTCCACCGTCGCACCAACGGTCAGTTCGTGACGGACAGATCCTGTGCCTGATTTAAGATCTGCCCCCTGTCATCACGATTCTTCTATATCAGCCTTCCGGCGTCAGAAATCAGTCTTTATCTCTCCGCCGTTCAGCAGAGCGTCAAGATTGTCAAGAAGTCTTGTTGCGTATACCTGTCTTACTTTGTAACGCACATCGCCGTTTACGGTAATTATGCAGGTTCTGTCGCTGTCGCTGGAATAGAATTCAACAACATCGGACTCTTTTCCTTCGTCACGGTGATCATAAGTGAAGCCTGCTATGAATTTGTTTTCATCGGTCAGTTCTTCATTATATATCTTCTCGGCGTATGCGCTGAGAAGATACTGGTAGAATGTCTTGAATCTTGCCGAATCGATCTCGGTTCCGTTATAGGTGAATGAAGATTCAGAAGCATCGCCGATTATCTTTATCTCATATTCCGTTCTGTTAGAATCGTATAACTTAACAGCGTCAAGATAATAGATATAAGGAGTTAAAAACAGCTTATAAAGAACGCTTTCGGGCGTTACGGTCATCCACGGGAGAACACCGGGAGAGAATACATAAATTGCATCAACGCCCGATATCATTCCGTAATAACCGGTGATAGTCTTTACCTCTTCGCCTGTCTCTTCGTTTTTCTCAACGCTGTATACGGCTGAGCCTATACTGAGCTTATTAACGGTATCCTCGTTGCTTACCATAGTAACGGTGCAGTAAGGATCGTCAAGACCTGTCTGCTTTTTCTGCTCGTCTGTGGGCGTTACCGCAAATACATCCGATGCGGATATGCCGAACAGTCCGTAGATTGCGTCCTGGTCAAGCTCATCGTCTGCAAGAACGCCGTTATGGCTTGACAGCTCGTAAGCAACGTATGTCGAAGCAAACTCCTTCTCCGTCTCTTCGGGCAGTTTGTCGAACACCATATCCTTTTCAAGGTCTTTACGCTCGATACGGACTCTGTTGACGACATCGTTCTCTGAGTCGTATGAAGCTACCAGCGTAGATGTGTTTACATAATCCAGCACATCCTGCATTACAAAGCTTACGCCGCCGTTCGATACAAGATATACCGTGTTGCTCTTATCGGTCTTTACATACCAGGCGTTTTCGCCCTCGAACTTAATTCCCACAGAGCAGGTTACATCTTCGTATTTATCGTCCTTGAAGGTCATACTGAACTCGGCTGTAGGATCGTCAAAGCCGTATTTTGAAATATCCGAAGCGTTTTCTTCAACTATCTGCTTTGCGCTCAGATCGCCGGCTTTGCCCATAGCGGAAGAATAGGAGCTGATGTTTGCAAGCGCCTCGGGGATAGAGTCTATACCCCACTTTTCCTTGCCAAGACGGTTTATTGTATACTCGCCGCTCTCATTCTTTATTGTGAGAGTGGAAATGTCGTCTGCGTCATAATCAAAGATCACTATATCCGACTCGCTTGTTACCGAAGAGCTTGTATCATCGGCCGTGGGCTGTGTCAGAACAAGCGCAAGCGCCGCCGCACCGAGTACGGCGATTCCTGCCGCCGACGCAATTATTATCTTAGTGTTTTTTTTCATCTGAAACCTTTCGCTTACCTATGCAGTCTTCTTACCCAGATAATTATACCGGTTATTATCAGCGCAACAGGCAGAACTATGACGAATACTATCGCAAGTGTGTTCTTCTGTGCGTCGTTTATATCAAAGGTGACCACTTCGTATGACTTGGGGGTGAGAGTTATGCCTGCTTCCTTATCACAGCTTACATTGAATATGTTCATAATAAGCTGTGAGTTGTTTACCTGAGAAGCCTGAAGGAATGCCGAAGATAAGAATTCCATACCGCCTACAGCTACTATACGGCTTGAAATGGGTTCGTTGTTCTCAAATCTTGTCTTGACCGCCTGCATAATTACAGAATACTGCTTTCTTTCGGCGTCGTCTGCGGGCTTCCAGTTGTCACCGCTGTCCTGAGGCTTTATCACCGCACCGTCGTAAGTGTTAAGAATGGACTGTATGCTGATATTTCCGTTACCGTTCTTATCTTCCCACTTGCTTGTAACAGCGCTCATATTGTAGCCGTGAACAGGCATATCATTTGTGAACTCGCTGAAATCGGTATCGGGTACTGTAAGAACCTGATAGGTGTTCATATTGCTGTAGGTGTATTTTTCGTCGGTCTGATAGGTTACGCCCTTTTCAACCTTGAGTCCCCACTGGTCAAGCAGTCCGTCAAGGTTAGGCGATTTGCCGAGCTTGGGGTTGCTGACATAAATAAGATTCTTGCCGAATGCGCCGCCGTTGTCAAGCCATTCGTCAAGCTTGTTTATATCTGCTACCGAGTAGTCCCTGTCCGGACCGAACATGAATACAAAGTCATAATCTGTGCTTATCTTATCGGTAAGAGTGATGTTTACCGACTCGATTATATAGCTGTTTGTTTTGAGGATATTCTCCAGTACCGCATTCTGTGTTTCGCCGTAGCCTGTCAGCACCGCTACCTTTACGGGATCGACATCGGTTACATTCATAATGGCGGAAACGACCGCCTGCTCTGCATTAGCCTCGACTTTTTCGATCTGTTTTACACCGTAATAGTTAAGGTACTGTTCGTTATAGGTTATACTGAGGTAGTCCTCGTATGTCAGCACTTTTATACGATTTGTGTTTTTGCTCTTTACAAGTATCTCATCCGATGTGATGGTTTCGGTATACTCGGCAATAGAGCCGGGGTTTGACACTACATCGATATAATCGAGTGTGATCTTCGGATTTTCTGCGGCGATCTTCTTTAATATCTCATTTGTCTGATAGTAGTAGGTGTTAGTGCCTGTGAAAGCCGCTTCTTCGCTCGTTACCGTAATTGTAACTTCATCGTCTATAGTTCTGAGATAATCTATCGTTGACTGCTCAATGCTGTAAAGTCCTGTATCGGTAAGGTCTGCTACAGGCATAAATCTCTCGCCGATAAGTGTTATAACTACATTTACAAGAACTACCGCCACAATGAAAATAACGGTAAACAGAATAGACAGACCGCCGTATCTGAGCTTCTTGTTTTTAAAAGGGTTCTTGTGCGGCTTTTTCGCTGTGTTATTCTTTTCGGAAACAGAAGCGTCTTTTACCGCATCGCTGTTTTTTTCTGCTGTATCTTTGATATTTTCAGCCGTATCTTTATTTTTACTCATGCATATTCTCCTTTTAAGTAATCGCCCTTATGCCCAACGGCGCTTTTCAAGCACTCTGACCGTCAAGAAAAGGAAAATGAATATCACGCTTATAAAGAATATCAGACTTGAAAGGCTGAAAATTCCGTTTGTGATCTCCGAATATCTTGAATATACCGATACGCTTGCGAGCACATCCTTGAAAATACCCGAAGGAAGTGCGCTTGTCAGCGTATTCATAAGCAGTATCATAAGATTGATGAAAAAGCTTCCTATTGCCGCTATCATCTGATTCTCCGTAAGTGAAGAAACGAACAGACCTACAGATACAAATATACCGCCGATAAGCAGAAGTCCTACCGTGTTTCCCCAAATGGGAAGCCACGATATTGTCGTAAATGTAGACATTACAAATCCGTACACAGGCATAACAGCAACTCCGATAACGAATATTGCGTATGCCGCAAGGAACTTACCCAAAACTACAGACAGCAGACTTACGGGAGCAGTAAGAATAAGCTGATCCGTCTTCTGCTTTTTATCTTCGGACAACAGCCTCATTGTAAGCAGAGGCACAAATACCATAAGTACTATGAACATCATCAGGAACACGCCCGATATATCGGTCGAACCTATCGACAAAGAAAAGATATAGAAGAACAATCCCGAAAACGCATAGAATATCGCAAGGAATACATATCCTAAAGGCGATGTGAAATATGCTCTGAATTCTCTTTTAAATATTGAAAACATTCTTATTCCGCCTTTCCGATCACTTTGACATATTGAGCTTGTCTAAGCTGTCTGCGACATTTCCGTAGATGTCGCCGGTCGTGATCTTAAGGAATATTTCTTCAAGAGTAAGCTCGCTTGACTTCATCATAAGCAGAGCGTAATTTCTCGAAGCAAGTTTTTTTGATACATCACGGCGCAGGTCTGTTCCGGGCTTTGCGTTAAGATAATATTCGCTTACGCCCTCCTCAACATTTTCTCTGTTGACAAATACCTCGTCCATACCGGGTATCGACGAAAGAAGCTTCTTGACATCGGCGGGCTTGCCTTCCGCACGGATAATAAGCTTATGGTCGGCAGACATATTGCGTGCAAGATTGTCTGCGCTGTCGTTTGCAACGACCCTGCCCCTGTTGATAATTACTATCTTGTCGCACACCGCCTGTATCTCAGGGAGTATGTGGCTTGACAGGATAACGGTATGATTCTTTCCGAGCTTCTTTATAAGCGCTCTTATCTCAATTATCTGCTTAGGATCAAGTCCTACGGTAGGCTCGTCAAGGATAAGCACCGGAGGATTTCCTACCAGCGCCTGCGCAAGACCTACACGCTGTTTATAACCCTTTGACAGATTCTTTATTACACGGTTTCTGACATCGGTTATCTTTACAAGCTCGCATATCTCGTTTAAATGGGATTTAATGGGGAGCTTGCACTTCTTAAGACCGTATACGAACTTAAGATATTCCATTACCGTCATATCAAGGTATAACGGAGGCTGTTCGGGGAGATATCCTATCAGCTGTTTTGCCTTTACAGGCTCTTCAAGAATATCGATGCCGTTTATCTTAGCCTCACCCTCTGTCGAGGAAAGATAACCGGTAAGAATATTCATCGTGGTAGATTTTCCTGCGCCGTTAGGACCGAGAAATCCGAGTATCTCGCTCTCTTCGGCGGTAAAGGATACATTGCTGACTGCGGTTTTTGAGCCGTAACGCTTAGTCAGATTCTTTACTTCGATCATTTTATGCTCCTTCAAGTGAAGTTTTAAAGCAGGAAGAGATTCCCTTCCCGCAACATATCTGTTGTATTTTAACTTGTTAAGGTGAAACCTGTGTGACAATACGGTGTAATTATTGCTTTGCCGCCGCTTTGTCACGGTCGAGCTGTTCTTTAAGCTCGCTGACGCTGTTAAAACGCCGTTCCGGACGGATAAAGTCAAGCAGGGATATTCTCAGTACCCTGCCGTAAAGATCGCCGCTGTAACCTAAAATATGCGTTTCCGCAAGCGGTTTGTCCTTATAATCCACAGTAGGCTTTACGCCGATATTGGTAACAGACGGCATACGCTTTCCGTCAAGCATGGTGATACTTTTGTACACGCCGAAACGGGGCATAACTATATTTTCGGGGAATATCTGGTTTATTGTAGGACTGCCGATGGTAGTTCCTATGCGGTTGCCCTCAATAACCTTTCCTTCTATGGAAAATTCATAGCCAAGCAGCTTGTTTGCCCTTGCTATCTCGCCCGACTTTATCAGCTGCTTTATTGCCGTTGAATGTACTATACATCCGTCAAGGCTGAACGGCGGTATTATCACTACCTCTATGCCGTATCCCCTGCACAGCTCTTTAAGACCGTTTGCGTCACAACCTGCTCCTGCGCCGAGTCTGAAGTCAAAGCCGCATACAACGACCTTTGCGTTCATGATACGCACAAGAATTTTTTCTATAAAATCCTGTGCGGTATAGTGCTTCACCGACTCAAAATCCGGCGAATAAATATACTCTATCCCTGCCTGCTCCAGCTTTTCAAGCTTCATATCGTTTGTAAGCAGGTTTTCCGGCTTTTCACGCTTCGGCAAAGCCGTATCGCTGTGGAATGTGAACATTGCGGGACAAAGCCCCTCGTGTCTGAAGCACTCCTCGACCACCTTCATATGCCCGAGATGCAACCCGTCAAAAAAGCCCAGCGCCACAGCTGTCCTGCAAACAGGTATTATATTGTTAGTAAGATCTGTCAAACAAAGACCTCCGTGTAAGGCTTAGTAAACCAATTACTTTAAAATGTTAAGATATACGCTTCTCAGTCCGCTTTCTTCATCAACCTGCGCTACGCCGATAAATTCGCCCTCTACGCTCTTTAGTCTGAGACGAGTGCCTGCGGATACATCAAGCCCCATCCTTTTGCAGTCAAGTACGACGCCGTTCATGAACAGGCGTCTTTGCCTGTCATCAAGCGTAACTTCTTCATAGCACGAGAAAACACGCTCGGTAGGTATGATAAGGCTTCTTATCTCATCCGGAGTACAACCCCGGAGCGTTTCGATATCGTGACAGTCGCCAAGCGTAAAGCCTGCCGCCATTGTACGGCAAAGCGATGTCATTATTGCGCCGCAGCCGAGTTTTTCTCCGATGTCGCTTATGATCGTACGGATATATGTGCCTTTTGAGCAGTGTATATCCAGTACACCGGTGCGCTCGTTCTCGTCATAATCGGATAAGGTGATAGAATGTACAGTTATCGGTCTTGCCTTACGCTCTACTTCTATGCCCTTTCTTGCAAGGTCATAAAGCCGCTGTCCGTTTACTTTAACGGCAGAATACATAGGCGGAATCTGCATAATATCTCCCTGCATAGAATTTACCGCCGAAGTGATATCGCTAAGCGATACCGCAGTACCATTCTCGCAAAGCGTCTTGCCCCATACATCCTGAGTATCGGTGGCAACTCCGAGCCTGAACGAAGCACGGTAACGCTTATCTCCGACAGGATTTAAGTCCGCTGTCTTTGCGGCTCTTCCGATATAAATCGGGAGTACGCCCGTAGCCATAGGATCAAGCGTACCGCCGTGACCTATTTTTCTTGTACCTGCCGCCCTGCGCATTATTGCAACAACATCAAACGAGGTGAAGTCCTGCGGCTTATTTACACATATTACGCCGCTAAGCTCACTCATTTGCCTTCAGCGCCTTTTCAAATACGGGGAGCAGTTTTGCCCTTACAAATTCTATACTGCCCTCTATCGAACAGCCTGCGGCTCTTGCGTGTCCTCCGCCGCCGAACAGGGCGCAGACGCTTCCTGCGTTTATCGGCTCGGCAGTACGCACGGATACTTTAAAAGTCGTAGGCCCTTTCTGCTTTACGGTAGCGCCCAGCTGGACGCCCTCGATCTGTCTTGGCATACTTGCAAGACCGTTAAAGTCCTCGCTGTCCACTCTTCCCTCAAAGCGCTCCATAAGCTCGGAAGTAAGCCAGACAACAGCTATCCTGTCATCGCAGAAAAACTCCATGTTCTGCAGTATCGCCTGTTCAAGCTCCAGTCTTCCCTTTGACTTCATATCAAACAGCTTATAGTTGATGCCGCTTACATCAAAGTCGTACTCCATCAGCTTTGCCGCTATCGTATGCGTTTCGGGAGTGGTATTTGAATACTTGAAACAGCCGGTATCGGTAGCTATTCCTGTATAAAGGCAGGACGCAATATCTCCGTCAACCGGTGCGTCAAGCTCGACAGCTATCTTATATATCAGCTCGCAAGCCGCCGCCGCATTCTGCTCTACAAGAGTATACTGTGCAAAAAGCTGTCTGCTCTCGTGATGGTCGATAGCAAGCATTATTTTGTCGCCGTACTGTGCGTCAAGGTCGCCGAGCAGTTTTCTGTCCGCAACATCAACGCTGACTATCGTCTTTGGCTCAAAATTCTGCTGAACAACGGTATCACGGAGAAATTCCATCCTCGGTGAAACAGCGTCCGCACAAACAGCTCTTGCCCGTTTGCCCATCTTCTGGAGTATACCGCAAAGGCCGTATGCACAGCCGAGAGTATCCCCGTCGGGATTTGCGTGAGACAGTATCAGAAAATCGTCGTTTTCTCTTAATATCTCCGCCGCTTTTTTAACATCGATGATCATTCGTCTTCCCTTTCGCTGTCACCGCCGTCATTTTCGTCAGCCGGCTTTGGCAGCTTGCTTATCACCTCGCTGATATGCTCGTAATAATCCATAGAATTATCCGCAACGAATATCAGCTGAGGCAGCTTACGCATTTTCACTCTCTCGTTTATCCTACGCTTAAAGAAGCCCTCTGCTTTTTTCAGATGCTCTGCGGCGGTCTTTGTGGTTTCGCCGCCGTCAAGCGTTGTGATATACACCTTGCAGTAGGACAGATCGCTTGTAAGCTCACAGCGTGAAACGCCTACCATAGCCTTTGCAACCATGCTGTCCTTGATATCACGCATAGCCGTTGATATCTCACGCTTTATATCCTCTGCAAGTCTTGCTGTATTGAAATTAGCCATTAATCTCTGTACTCCTCGGTAACGAACGCCTCAAAGATATCTCCCTCTTTAATATCGGTGAACTTTTCGAGCGTTATACCGCACTCATAGCCTGCCGCTACTTCCTTTACATCATCCTTGAAGCGGCGAAGACCTGCTATCTTATCAACCGCAACGATAATGCCGTCACGGACTACTCTTACTTCGCCGTTTCTCTGTACCTTGCCGTCAAGTACATAAGAACCTGCAACAATGCCTACGCTTGACAGCTTCATAACCTGTCTTACTTCTACACGGCCTGTATCCACTTCTCTGTACTTGGGAGCAAGCATACCCTTCATGGCTGTTTCCATCTCTTCGATAGCGTCGTAGATAACTCTGTAAAGACGGATATCAACGCCGTCACGCTTTGCATTCTCGGCAGCCGCAGGGTGAGGTCTTACATTAAAGCCTACTATTATTGCGCCCGACGCTCTTGCAAGCATAACATCGCTCTCGGTTACTGCGCCGACAGCACCGTGGATAACTTCTACTCTTACTTCTTCATTGGACAGCTTTGACAGAGACTGTGAAACAGCTTCGACAGAGCCCTGTACATCCGCCTTGATAATGATGGGGAGCTTCTTCATAGAGCCTTCTTCGATCTGAGAGAACAGGTTGTCAAGGCTTACCTTCTTATAGAGCTTGAACTGTTCTTCCTTAGCGTCGAACTTTCTCTTTTCAACAAGCTCTCTTGCAAGCTTCTCATCTTCTACTGCGGCAAAGTCGTCGCCTGCGCTGGGTACTTCCGCAAGTCCCATTATCTCAACGGGTACAGAGGGACCTGCTTCTTTTACGGTTCTGCCCTTGTCGTCACGCATTACACGCACACGGCCTACAGCAGTACCTGCGATTATGGTATCGCCTGTGTGAAGTGTACCTGTCTGTACAAGTACGGTTGCAATAGGGCCTCTACCCTTGTCTATTCTTGCTTCTATTACAACGCCCTTTGCGAGTCTGTCGGGGTTAGCCTTAAGCTCAAGCACATCGGCGGTGAGATTTACCATCTCAAGAAGCTCGTCGATTCCGTCGCCTGTCTTTGCGGATACGGGTACGCAGATAACATCGCCGCCCCATTCTTCGCAGACAAGACCATGCTCGGTCAGCTCCTGCTTTACCTTTTCGGGATTTGCGGCAGGCTTATCCATCTTGTTTATTGCTACTATTATAGACAGATTTGCGGCTTTGGCGTGGTTTATAGCTTCAATTGTCTGAGGCATAATGCCATCGTCAGCGGCAACTACAAGTATAGCTATATCCGTTGCAAGAGCGCCTCTTGCACGCATAGCCGTAAACGCCTCGTGTCCGGGTGTATCAAGGAAGGTGATATCCCTGCCGCCTGCCTTTACTCTGTAAGCGCCTATGTGCTGGGTGATGCCGCCCGCTTCGCCTGCGGTAACATTTGCATTTCTTATCTTATCAAGCAGAGAGGTCTTGCCGTGGTCAACGTGTCCCATAACGACAACAACGGGTGAACGGGGCTGTAAGTTCTCATCTGTATCCTCAACCTCTTCAAACAGACGCTCCTCGATGGAAACAACTACTTCCTTAGTTACCTTTGCTCCGAGTTCTTCGGCTACTATGCAGGCAGTATCGTAGTCAACAGTCTGGTTAATGGTTACCATAACGCCCAGTCCGAACAGCTTCTTTATTACATCGGCGGCTGTTACTTTAAGGCGTGAAGCAAGCTCGGAAACAACTATCTCATCGGGAACCTGGATCTCAAGCTGTTTCTTTCTTGCCTTTTCAAGCTCAAGGCGCTTGAGTTTCTGTGCCTCTGTTTCCTTCTTCTTGCTGAACTGCTGTTTGCCCTTCTGGGACTTCTGATTTATTTTCTGCTTTCTTGTAAAGCTGTCGTTCTGACGAATGTTTCTGCCCTCGGCTGAAGCGATCGTCTCGTACTTCTCGTTGTACTTGTCGAGGTTAACATAGCTTCCTCTTGTATCAACGTGCTTTGTGACCTGCTCGCCTCTCTGTACAGCCTCACCCTTGACATGCTTAGTCGGGGGTGCGTTTGTCTTGATGTTTGAAAGGTCGATAACCGGCTGTGAAGGTGCGCTCTGTGCAGGCTTTGCGTCTCTGCGGTTATTGTTGAAACCGTTTCTGTTATCGTTTCTTCTGTCGCCGTTTCTGTCGTTACGGTCGTTTCTGCCCTGATATGCGCCGTTTCTGTCGCCTGTCTGTCTTGTGCGGTCGTTTGCATTTCTGTCAAAATTTCCGCCGGGCTTTCTGTCGGTTCTTTCGGGACGGTCGCCTCTCGGTCTGTCCTGCTGGGCAGGTCTGTCGCCGCGGTCGTTTCTCTGAGGCTTTGCCGCAGGAGCAGTCTGCTTCTTGTCGGCTGTATCTGCCTTAGGCTGTGACTTGGGCTCGGCTGTCTGAGGCTTAGTCTCGGCTTTTGCTTCAGACGCAGGCTCTGCCTTAGTCTCCGGCTTTGTTTCCGGCTTTGCTTCCTGTTTTGCTTCCGCCTTCTTCTCGGTCTTGGAAGTAGCCTTCTTTTCGGATTTCTCTTC
>JAEDNF010000283.1 GCA_016302655.1 Oscillospiraceae bacterium
ATTTTACTTACTGATAACAACATTCAAACCTTCTGCGCTCTCAACGGTGAAGTTCTTATCCGTTGCAGTGTGAGTAACTGTTATCGTATCGCCGTTTCTCTCAGCCATAACCGTAAGTTCAAGATTTGCGTCCTTGTCGTATATCTTGCACTGAGTGTTCTTGCCGTCTTCAAGCTGATAGATAACGAGCTTTGCACCCTCTACATAATCGTATGCAAAGTTACGCTCAAAGTTACCGTAGGCAATAATCGAATTAGGCTTTGCGTACATACCCATTGAGAAGTAGTCATACTTCTTGTCGTACCAGTTGCCGCCTTCAAGCACCTCGCCTGTCTGGATATCAGTCCACTTGCCCTTGGGCAGATAGAACTGAGCTGTGCCCTCTTCGTTGAATACGGGAGCGATCAGCAGGTTATCACCGAACATATACTGTCTGTCAAGCGGTAAGCAAGCGGGATCGTCGCTGTATTCCATAACCATTGCACGCATCATCGGAACGCCCTTTTCGTGAGCCTTTACCGCATTTGCGAACAGATAAGGCATCAGACGGCCTTTGAGCTTTGTGAAGTGGCGGAGAACATCGCAGGACTCCTCGTCAAAATTCCACGGTACTCTGTAAGAGCTGTTGCCGTGAAGTCTTGAGTGTGAAGACATAAGTCCGAATGCCGACCATCTCTTGTATAAGTCGGGTGAACCGGTAGCTTCAAAGCCGGAGATATCGTGGCTGAAATAACCGAAGCCGGATAAGCACAGCGAAAGACCGCCACGCAGAGTTTCTGCCATTGACTCGTACTGGCTGAAGCAGTCGCCGCCCCAGTGTACAGGGAACTGCTGACCGCCTACCGTTGCGGAACGGGCAAACAGACAAGCCTTATCCTTGCCGTAATATTCTTCAAGCACTTCAAATACACACTTGTTATAGAGATAAGTGTAGTAGTTGTGCATTTTGTAAGGATCGGAGCCGTCGCTGTATACTACGCCTGCTGTGGGTATTCTCTCGCCGAAGTCGGTCTTGAACGCGTCAACGCCCATCTCGCAAAGCACTCTCAGCTTTGACTTATACCACTTGCAAGCCTCGGGATTTGTAAAGTCTACGATAGCCATACCGGGCTGCCACATATCGCACTGGAATACGCCGCCGTCTTCGGTCTTGATGAAATATCCCTTCTCCATTCCCTCGTCAAACAGCGATGACTGCTGAGCGATGTAGGGATTTATCCATACGCATATCTCGATCTTCTTTTCCTTAAGGCGAGTGAGCATAGCCTTAGGATCGGGGAACATTCTCTTATCCCAGGTAAAGTCGCACCAGTTGAACTCCTTCATCCAGAAGCAGTCGAAGTGGAATACCTCCAGAGGAATATCACGTCTTGCCATTTCGTCAATGAAGAACGAAACCGTCTCCTCGTCATAGTTTGTGGTAAACGAAGTTGTCAGCCACAGACCGAATGTATATGCGGGAGGAAGCGCAGGCTTGCCTGTAAGCGTAGTATATACGCCGAGTACATCTGCTATAGTCTTACCGCCAATTACGAAATATTCCATTCTTTCTCCTTCGACAGAGAAAGCAACCTTTGAAACCGTCTCGCTGGCAACTTCAAAATTAACATTGCCGGGGTTATTTACAAATACACCGTAGTTTCTTGAAGATACATAGAAAGGTATCGACTTATACGACTGCTCTGAGCAGGTGCCGCCGTCGTTGTTCCATACATCAACGGTCTGACCGTTCTTTACAAAGGTTGAGAACTTCTCGCCGAAGCCGTAAATGTACTCGCCTACGGAGATATTGAGCATCTCTCTTATTCTTGCAGGCTCACCGGTTGAAGAGTGAGCGAAGAAACGCTCAGCCTTTGTTCCTTCCATGCGGTACTCATTGAGCCAAGGCTGTTCTTCGATATAAGAGGTCGTTCTCCAGCCTTCTTTTGTAAGCAGCTTTCCGTCATAGAAATACTTGACATCCCATGCTGTGCCTGCTTTGCCTACTCTTACGGAAGTCTTGTTTGAAACAAGCTCCCAGTATTCGTCCTTTTCATTGATAACGGGCTTGAAGTTTGCGTCCTCGTAAAGAGTAAACTCGGGGCCCTTTTTAACAGCACCCTTGAAATGCTCGATAGTTACCTTGATAGAATCGGCAAGCGTTGATGTAAAGGTGATCTCAAGAACGGGACCGCCGAGAGTCATACCTCTGTTGCCTATCCACTGGTTAGTGGCATATACCTTGATCGAGTTCTCGGTTGTCTTAACCTCGTAAATCTGTGTTGCGTAGTTAACATCGTAACCCGACTTGTTCATCCAGAAACCGTCTGAATACTTCATAGAATGATACCTTTCCTTTCACAAAACGGCAGTCTGTAACCGCCGCAATTTAACTTAACTTCGGGTATTGTCTTCCCCCTAAAAACCTCTGCCGCCGTTTATCCCGACAGGCAAACCGAAAAACGATAATTACGCCGAAACCG